>NZ_CEVIVC010000078.1:20794-27079 GCF_982290645.1 Protofrankia sp. CiP1_Cm_nod4 | reverse complement strand
CGTGACGTCCCCCGTGGCCTCCCCCGCGCCCTGACCCTCGCTCATCCCTGCGACGCTACCGCCCACGCGCACGCCGCACCCGCGGTCGAACCCGACCGAACCCGTAGGTGACAACCGTCGTACCCACAACGTTTTTCACCTACAGCCGCGGAAGCCGTAGGTGAAAAAGGCTACCGTGACAACGGTTTCCACCTACGGCTCCCGCCATGACCGGCGTCGACGGCTTCCAGCCATCAGGTTCCAGACGTCGGCTTCCAGCCATCAGGTTCCAGGGGCAACCGCATCAGCAATCCACAGCATTGGTTCGGTCAGCGGCTAATTATGATCCACATACAAGGCAGGCGGTATCGCTCGACTACCACGGAGCGCCTCGACCGGTCACAGGATCGGAGGAAGAAGGGCTCAGTGGATGCCGCATTCGGTTTTGGTTGAGCCGGTCCAGCGGCCGGCGCGGCCCTGGCCGCGTTCGGTGCACGGCCAGCAGCCGACCGAGTCGTAACCGTCGGAGAGCAACGGGTTGACGATGACGCCGTGCTCCTGGACGTAGCGCTCGACGTCCTCGTCCGTCCAGGCCGCCAGCGGGTGGATCTTCACTTTGCCGCGGCGTTCGTCCCAGCCCACGGCCGGCAGGTTCTTACGGCCGGCGCTCTCGGCCCGGCGCGAGCCCGCCGCCCACGCCTGGTAGGGGGCGAGCGCCCGGTCCAGCGGCACGACCTTGCGCATGCGGCAGCACTGGTCCGGGTCGCGCTCGAACAGCCTCGGCCCGTGCACGGCGTCCTGACCGGCCACGGTGAGCTGCGGAGCGACGCTGATCAGCGGCAGGTCGTAACGGTGCCGGACCGCGTCCCGGGTGCCGATCGTCTCGGCGAAGTGGTAGCCGGTGTCGATGAACACCACCGGAACGTCCAGCCGGATCCGGGAGAGCATGTCGACGAGCACCGCTTCGGCCATGGACGCGGCGACGACAAGCCCGCTGCCGAACTGCTCCACCGCCCAGCCCAGGATCTCCTCGGCCGGCGCGCCCTCCAGTTCGTCACCGGCGCGTAGGGCCCGGGCCCGCAACGTGGCGTTCATCAACGTCTCTCCTCCACTGCCACGGCCGCCGCCGCGGCTGCTTGTTCCCCCCGCGTAGCTGCGTCTTCTCCCCGCGCAGAGGACTGGACGGTACCGGCAGCAATGCCGGCGGAAAGCGGTGGCACCGCGACCGCGAGCGCGGTCATGCTGAGCCGGAACGCCCGCCGGCAGCTTCCGCACGACCACTGGCCGTGGCCGGAACCGGCGGCGGCGTCCCCGGCCGTCTCGGGCGGCAGGTAGGGGACGAGGTCCTCCTCGCCGCAGTACGGGCAGTAGAACGGGACCGAGTGCGCGCCGGCCATCAGCCGCCGCCGTGGCGCTCGCCCGGCGCGTCCACGCCCGCCGCCGAAGCGGCCCCGCCGGCCGCGCCGGCACCGGCTCGTACGGACGCGACGAAGAGCGCGGACTCGTCCACCCGTTCCACCCAGTCCGCGAAGGACTCGCCCTCGCCGCGGCCCGCGGAGTAGGCTCGCAGCAGGCCGTCGACGTAGTCGACGACCCCGGCGGAGGTGACCTTCAGCCCCCGGGGCTTCCGGCCGAGCCGCGACCGGGTGCCGAGATGACCGCCAAGGTGGATCTGGAACCCCTCGACGAGCTCCCCGGAGGCGTCCGGCACCAGGGAGCCCTTGAGCCCGATGTCGGCGACCTGGAAACGCGCGCACGCGTTGGGGCATCCGTTGACGTGGATGCCGATCGGCTCGTCGAAGTCCGGCAGGCGGCGCTCGAGCTCGTCGATCAGCGAACCGGCCTTCCCCTTGGTCTCGACGATGGCGAGCTTGCAGAACTCGATACCGGTGCAGGCCATGGTGCCGCGCCGGAACACGCTCGGCCGCACGACCAGGTCGAGTGCGGTGAGCTCGGCCTCCAGCTCGTCGGCCCGGGCCGGATCGACGTCGAGGATGACCAGCTTCTGCGTGGTCGTCGCCCGGATGCGGCCGGCGGCGAAACGGTCGGAGAGGTCCGCGACCGCGGCCAGTGTGGTGCCGGTCAGCCGCCCGGCGCGGGGTGCGAAGCCGACCGCGAACCGGCCGTCGCGCTGCCGGTGGACGCCGATGTGGTCGCGTCCCTCGTTACGCGGCGGCGCCGGCGGCGGGCCGTCGGGCAGCGCCGCGGTCAGATACTCCTTCTCCAGGGTGGCGCGGACCCACTCGGGGCCCATGTCGGCGACCAGGAACTTCAGCCGGGCCCGGGTGCGCATCCGCCGGTAGCCGTAGTCCCGGAACAGGCTGGCCACAGCGTGCCAGACCTCGGCGACCCGCTCGGGAGCCACGAAGGTGCCGAGCCTGACCCCCAGCTTCGGGTTGGTCGACAGGCCGCCGCCGACCCACAGGTCGTAGCCGGCACCGAGCTCGGGGTGGACGACCCCGACGAACGCGATGTCGTTGATCTCGTGCAGCGTGCAGTGGTCGGCGCAGCCGGAGATGGCGCTTTTGAACTTGCGCGGCAGGTTGCTCAGGGACTCGTCGCCCACGTACCGCCGGACGGTCTCCTCGATCGCCGGGGTGGCGTCGATGACCTCGTCGCCGTCGACGCCGGCCAGCGGGCAGCCGAGAATGACGCGGGGGGTGTCACCGCACGCCTCGGCCGTCGTCATCCCGGCGCCCTCCAGCGCCGCCCAGATCGCCGGCACGTCCTCGATGCGGATCCAGTGCAGCTGGATGTTCTGCCGGTCGGTGACGTCGGCGACGTCCCGCCCGTAGCGGGTGGAGATCCCGGCGATGACGCGGAGCTGGTCGCTGGTCAGCCGGCCGCCGTCGAGGCGGATGCGCTGCATGAAGAACGGCGCGTCGAGATCCTCGGGCTCCAGGACGGCCGTCTTGCCGCCGTCGATGCCCTCCCTGCGCTGGGTGTACAGCCCCCACCAGCGGAACCGCCCCCGAAGGTCCTGCGGGTCGATGCCGGCGAAGCCCGTGTAGGGGTAGCGGTTGAGGATCCGGTCCCGGACGGCCAGGCCATCCTGGTCCTTCTTCATCCGCTCGTTGGGGTTGAGGGGCTCCAGGTGGCCGAGCGCCCACTGGCCCTGCCCCTTCGGACGGGACGGGCGCGCGGAACGGGAACGTGCGGGGGTCGTCATCGAATCTCTCGCAACCGTGTGCGGGTGCGCCGACAACAGGCCGACAACATCAACATGTCGACAGGATGCGGTGGCGCGGCGGAAAGGTCAGCGGCGGAAAGGTCAGATGTGGCGCGGACAGACCGCGCTGGCGACCCTGAGCAGGTCGACATGCAGGCGCGCGACCAGCCCGAAGTCGACCAGGGCCGCGGAGTCCGCCGAGGCGCGGCCGGCGGATGTGAAGCCGGCCCACGCGGGACCCGAGCCGAAACCCGTCATGCCTGAACCGGTCAGACGGAGATCCGGGCGCGCGGTCACGGGCCCATGCTTTCACATCGGACGCCCGTAAGACAGCGAATGCACCCAGCAGCAGGATAAAATTACGGAGCGTTCAAAATTTGGATGGATGACGGCCGGCGGACCCGTCCCGATTTCATTGTTCAGTGGACCGGTGGATAAACAGGCCAACGGCAATAAACAGATCGACCGGCCGGACGGGTCGCGGCCGGACGGTGATGCCGATGGCCCGGCGCGGGAACGCCACCTGGGCACCGACGGCGGGCCTCACCCTACGACCTCACGCGAGCCGCGGCCGAGCCTCACGCAAGCCGCGGCCAGGCCACGCTCCGGCGCGGGACCGGCCAGCCGGCTCGGCACGGGAGCGCCGTCTGACAGCGACAGCGGGCCTCGTGCGAGCCGCGGCCGGTCGACGGCCCGATGCGGGACCGGTCAGCCCGGCCGCCCGCTGGGCCGAGGGCGCACCCTGGGCCGGGGGCGCGTTCTGGGCCGGCTCGGGCCGGCTCCCGGGCCGGTCGATGGTTCAGCTCTGGGCCGGCCGGCTCGCGACGGTCCGGACCGGAGCGCGTCCGCACACGTCCCGCAGGCGGTCGACCAGGCTGTCAACGGCGAGCCCCTTCTCGATCAGGGCGTGCGCGCCGAGCGCCGAGGCCTGTTCGCCAAGAGCCCGCTCGGAGAAACCGGTGAAGATGACGACCCGGGCCCGGGGCGCCGTCCGGCGAATCACGGGTAACGCCGCGAGGCCGTCCATGATGGGCATGGCGACGTCGAGCAGGACGAGGTCGGGGTCGGTGCGCGCCACGATCTCAATTGCCTCGGCCCCGTCCCTGGCCCGGCCGACGATCACGAAATCGGGCTCCATGTCCAACAGGAGACAAACGAGATCGCGTACGCCGTCGGCATCGTCGGCCACCACGACGCGGACGGCATCCTGCGCACCCGGCTCTCCGTCCATATCCGACGTTCTACGCCGTGCCGGTACCACCCGCCCATCGTCATTCAGGATGGTTTCCGGAGCTAGCCCCCCAGCGAATCCCCCAAAAGGAGGACAGCCGTCTGCAAAGGGAGGGTGGTCATCGCCACCGGACACCCACAATCACACCTGTTCATAATCGCGAAACGATGCGGAAGGACTGTGCGTGGATTGTCATCGATGTCCGGCCGGCGGCAACACCGATGACGGCTGCCGGTAACCTTCGGCCACCCGAGGCGACGGCTCCGACGTCGGTCGTCGTACCGGCCCGCGGCCGGCCCACCCGTGCCAGCGGGGTGTCCACGGCGCCGCGCCCATCGGGCCTGCGGGGCCCAGGGGCCGGTGGGGGCCCATAAGGGCTATGTCCGCGTGCACCCACCCGCGAGGCCGGCCGGCCGCCTGTTCCGGGGCGGCCCCGGCAGCGCCATGTCCGCGTGCGCCCACGCGCAAGGTGCCCGGAGCAGGCCGCCGATGGCGGGACGCGCGGGTGCCCGGAGGCGCCCACGCGAGCCGCCCGCAGGCGGCTCTGCCGATGGTCAGGCTTCGCCGATGGCCAGGCTGATTGTGTCCGGATGCGCCCACACGCGAGATCCTGGCTGTTCGAGCGCACCGAGCGGCGCGAACGCCAGCCCGCGCGAACTCCTGGCCCGGCATCCACGGTGCCCTGTCCGTCGGTGGAGCCGCTCTCCGGTTCTGACCAGCAGGCCACGCCCCGGTCCTGACCAGCAGGGCCACGCGCCCCCTCCGGAGGCGGCGCCGGAAAAGACGGAACGAGCCGTCGCCGATGACGGAATATATCGTTATGAAAAGAACGCCGTGTCACCGTGGGCCGCGGGACACATCATGATGGACGGCGACCGGTGCGGCACCGTAAATATGTACCCGCCCGTGCCGGTACCCGTTCGGCCGTTCGTACCCGCCCGTGCCGTCCACCCGTGCCTATCCACCGGCGAACAGCACGTCCACATCCGCTGGGACGGCGTCGCGGGCCGCCGCCCGCCGGGCGAAAGCCGTTATTCCCGCGAGCTGACGCCTCCCCAGGGAGAAATCCAGCGTGGTGAAGTACCGCGTCAGCGTCGCCACGTCGAAAACCTCCCAGCGCGCCGCGTGCCGGGCCACGGCGTCCACCTGGCGCAGCGCGAGATCGAGGCTGCCCCGGAAGGCGTCGTGCACCTCCTTGACCACCCCCGGGTAGGCCTGGGCGAAGTCGCGGCGCGCCGCCCACACCGCGAACACCATCGGCAGGCCCGACCAGTCCCGCCAGGCTGCGCCCAGGTCGACGACATGCAGCGGATGCGCGTCCCCGGCGTTCTCGGCGTCATAGGTGGCCCGCAGGGCCACATCGCCGATCAGTACGGCGGCGTCGGCCTCACGCAGCATCAGGGGAAGATCGGGAGGCATGACCGTGTAGGCCGGCCACAGCCCCAGCCGGTCCTCCAGCAGCATCTGCGCGAGCAGCACACTCGTCCGTGACGTCGAGCCCAGGGCCACCGACCGGATCCGCTCCACCGGCACGGCGCTGGCGAGCACCACCGACAGCACCGGGCCGTCGGAGCCGACCGCGATGTCCGGCAGGACGACAAGCTCGTCGGCGTGCCGCAGGTACTCGACCAGGCTGATCGGGCCGATGTCGAGATCGCCCGCCACCAGTGCCTCGTTGAGCCGGTCTGGAGTGTCCTTGGTCAGTTCGACGTCCAGTACCGCGCCGGAGTTCACCAGGCCCCAGTAGAGCGGGAGACAGTTGAGAAACTGGATGTGGCCGACCCGCGGCCGCCTGAAAACGGACGCCGGCACGGACGGGACCGACACCGGCACGGCGGGCACCGGCACGGCGGGCTGCGAGCTCTGAGTCGGCAGCGACGGCGGCACCGTGTGCCCGGCCTCCTGA
>NZ_CEVIVC010000078.1:17758-20094 GCF_982290645.1 Protofrankia sp. CiP1_Cm_nod4 | reverse complement strand
CTGGTTATTTTCGTGACCTCAACGGCCGCTTGCGTGACATCGTACCGCTGCGTAACGTCACTCTGCGGTACAGAATCGTACTTTTCGGCGATATCAGGCTGGGATGCGGCGTTGTGTTCCCGGGTGGCGTCACGCTTTCTCGCGGAGTCGTGCTCCCGGGATGGCTCGCTGGTCAACGCAGCCAGCCGCGTCGTTGCTCCAGGGCATCGAGCACCGCCCGGCGCTGGCGGATCGCCAGCGGATAGCTCACCAGCCCGCTGAGGACCAGCGCGACGGCAAAACCGAGCAGCCAGTGCAGGCCCACGAGCAGCACGACCACCAGCACGGCGGCGAAGATGACGGTCCGCAAGGCGAAGTAACGGGCGTTGATGGCGAGCAGCCCCGGCCCGGACGGCCCCGCCCCGGGCTGCCCTGCCCCAGACGGTGACGGCCCGGACGACGGCGCCCCGTACGGCGACGATGATCCGTACGGCGGCAGCCCGGACGACCGCTGGCGCGATGCCCATCCTCGCCCGCCAGCCGTTCGCTTACGAAGATCCATAAATCCTCCCGGTCCCCGTACCGTTCTGTGGCCGGCGGCCGTCCCGCCGACGGCCGTCATCTCGACCGGCGGGCGCGCCGAGGTACCCAGCCGAGACGCTGCAGCAGGGACGGATACAGCCCCAGGCAGACGAACATCACCAGCAGGCCGAGCAGGCCGGCCGGCCCGATCGCCAGGCCGGCGAACCGCAGCAGCGCGTACGCGGCCACCCCTGGCAGCAGGATCGCCAGGAAGGCCAGCGTGAAGATGGAACCGATCCCCGCGGATCCCTCCGGCAGGACACGGCGCGCCGACGGAGCCGGCCGCGGCACCTGGCCGTCCCGGCTGTCCGGCCGGTCATCCAACCGGTCACCATCCATGATCACACCGCCTCCGGCCGAGCTCTGGGTCTTCTTGGCGTCCATCTTGGACGTTGGTGTCTTCTTGGGCGCCGATCAGGCGCTGATCTCCTGGGGAAGGTCCCGGCGGGTAGGGTCGGGGCCGTCGAACTCGCGGATCACGCGATACCGGGTGTCCCGCTCCACCGGGCGGAAGCCGGCGTCCCTGATCACCTCGAGCAGGTCCTCCCGGGTCATCGTGTCCGGCGTCCCGAAGCCGTCGGCGTCATGAGTGATCTTGTATTCGACGACGGAGCCGTCCAGGTCGTCCGCGCCGAAGTTCAGGGCGAGCTGGGCGGTGGTCAGGCCGTGCATCACCCAGAAGCACTTGACGTGATCGACGTTGTCGAAGAGCAGCCGGGACACCGCGAACGTCTTCAGCGCCTCGGCCCCGGTCGCCATCGGCTGGTTCATGAGCCGGTTGCGTGGGTCACCGGCCGCGTCATGCTGGAAGCGCAGCGGGATGAACACCACGAACCCGCCGGTCTCGTCCTGTAGCTCGCGCAGCCGCAGCACGTGGTCGACCCGGTGCCGCGGCTGTTCGATGTGGCCGTAGAGCATGGTGGCCGGCGTCCGCAGGCCCTTGGAGTGGGCCAGGCGGTGGATGCGCGACCAGTCCTCCCAGTGCGTCTCGTGGCCCACGATGTGCTGGCGGACCTCCCAGTCGAAGATCTCCGCCCCGCCTCCGGTCAGCGACTCCAGGCCGGCGTCGATCAGCTCGTCGAGGATCTCCGCCGCGGGCAGGCCGCTGATCTTCTCGAACCAGTGGATCTCGGTGGCCGTGAACGCCTTGAGTGCCACCCCCGGCAGCGCCTTCGACAGCTCACGCAGCGAACGCGGGTAGTAGCGCCACGGCAGGGTGGGATGCAGGCCGTTGACGATGTGCAGCTCGGTGATGCCGGCAGGCTCCATCGCTCTGGCCAGCCGCACGGCCTCTTCGATGCGCATCGTGTACGCGTCGGCCTCGCCCGGTTTGCGCTGGAACGAGCAGTAGGCGCAGGATGCCGCGCACACGTTCGTGAGGTTCAGGTGCCGGTTGACGTTGAAGTACGTCGCGTCCCCGTTCTTGCGGACGCGGACGGAGTGCGCCAGCTCCCCCAGCCAGGCCAGCTCGTCGCTGGCGTAGAGCGCCTCGCCGTCCGCCCGGCTGAGCCGTTCGCCGGCGTGTACCTTCGACTCGATCTCCCGCTTGAGCCCGACGTCCATAAGCACGAGGGTAGTCCCGCCCGGCGCGGCGTCCCGCCGACATGTGACCCGTGGCGCCTCGAAGCCACGGGCTATGGGCACGGGCCTGCGACCCACGCGGCCGGCCCGGGGACCGAGCCGGCCGTGCCCGGTTGGGCCAGCGGGACCCGCCGGAAATCCCACCGGACACGGCGGCTTGGTGGCCAGATGAGCCAGGTGGCCAGATGAGCCAG
>NZ_CEVIVC010000078.1:15139-17230 GCF_982290645.1 Protofrankia sp. CiP1_Cm_nod4 | reverse complement strand
GGCTCCCCCGGCCACCGGCTCCGCCAGCCGTCGGCTCCCCTGGCCGTCAGCTCAGGACCCGTCCGCCCCAGAGCCCGCCGGCGTCCCGGCGGGAGCGCGGACAGGCCACCGCCCTGTACCCGTTCGCCTCTGCCCCCGTTCGTCGCGGGGTTACCGACCGGGCCACCGGCCCCTGGGAGCTGCCGGCGCCCGGGGGCCACGGGCGCGGCGGTCGCGGTGATCTGATCGACCCGTCACTCGGGTCCACCGGCTCCCGGGGCCACGCGCGCGTCCCCCCGAGGCAAGCGGGGTGCCCACAGTGCCCGCAGGGCGCTATCGGCGCTCCGGGCCGGTACCGGCGCGGGCGGCGGCCCGCTGGGCGGCCCTGCGCTGCGACCGGCCCAGCGGATAGGTCAGCGCACCCACGATCACGAGACCGGCCAGTATCGCGAGGACAGGGTTGACGCTCAGGATGAGCAGGATGGTCAGCATCACGAGCAGCGCCGCGATCCGCGCGGCGAAATACGGCAGCTGCACCCGCAGGGAGGCCGGGGCCTGACCGGCCACAGGACGCCCGGCTGGCCAGCCCATCCAGGCGCCCGAAGCGCCAGCGGCGCCCCTGGAAGCGGGCGTCCGAGGACGCGGCACCCGGTCCAGGTCTGCCGTCGTGGCCCGCGTGCCGCTGTCCCGCGTCCGCTGTCTCCCGCCGCTGTCGCGTGTCATGCCCGCCTTCGTCCCAGTTCGGTCTTCAGCTGCCGGCGGGCATCTCGAACCGGATGAGCACGGATCCCGCTCATTTACGGTACGACCCGCCGGATCCGCGGCGGTCACGAGGGCAGGTATCGGGCGGGGCCGAGCCCGCGCGCCCCCTCATCCCCGTCACGTTCTCATCCCCGTCATGTCCCGTGCCATCCCAAAGATCATGGAGATGAACGGCGCGTGACGCCGAGCTCACCGGCCCCTTCGGGCCTGATCACCTTCGGCGCCGTCCCACCCCCGGCAGCACAAAAATCATGACGATGGGCGGCGGTACGGCCAGGGCCGTCCAGCCTCCTCGTCCCGGTCAAGTTCCACACCGCCTCGCGCTCATGACAGCCTTACACCGCCTTGCCTGGATACGCATTTATCCATATTTATGTACCCAGAGTCACGAAAGAGCGATGGCCGCCCGAACGTAGAGATCACACAATGAAGATCATGAGGACGAACGACGGGCCGCGCCGAGCTCACCGGTCCAGCGGCGCAGCAGGTCGTTGGGCACCCCGGCCGCGTCCAGGACCTTGCCGGCGACGAAGTCCACGAGCGCGCGCGCGTCGGTCGCGCCGGCGTAGAAGCCGGGGCTGGCGGCCGCCACCACCGCGCCGGCGTCGTGCAGGGACAGCATGTGCAGCAGGGTCGAGCGGGTGAACGGCATCTCCCGGGGCACGACCACCAGCCGACGGCCTTCCTTCAGCGTCACGCCGGCGGCGCGTTGCAGCAGATCCTTGGACAGCCCGAGAGCGATCCCGGCCACGGCAGCCGTGCTCGCGGGGACGACGATCATCCCCCTGGTCAGATACGAGCCGCTGCTCGGCCCGGCGGCAAGATCACTGCAGGACCAGTGACGGAGCAGATCCGCCGCGGCCGCCTCGGAGATGACGGACGGGTCCACGCCGAGCCAGCCGGCCAGGGACCGTGGCCAGGTGCTGTCCCGCCAGGCGATCCCGGTCTCGTCCAACAGGGTGAGCCGGGCCGCCCGGGAGACGACCAGGTCCACCGGCAGCCCGGCGTCCAGCAGGCCGCGCAGCACCGACGCCGCGTACGGCGTCCCGCTCGCCCCGCTGACGCCGACCACCCACGGCAGCCGCGGTTCGCCTTCACCCGGCCGCGGCGGCACCGCGTCCCGGCTGTCGAGACGCACCCCGTCCTCCCAACTGTCCGGCCAACCACCCGGACGCCCAACCACTCGGATACCCGGAGCCCGGAGCCCGGGTGCCCGGCCAACCGGTCAACCGTCCGGATATGCCCCAGCGGCCGGTGGTCGCCCGAATGCGTCCCTGTCCCTGTCCCTGTCCCTCCGGCACCTTCCGCACTTCCGTACGCACTTCCGTACGCACTTCCGTACGCACTTCC
>NZ_CEVIVC010000078.1:13831-14634 GCF_982290645.1 Protofrankia sp. CiP1_Cm_nod4 | reverse complement strand
CGACCGAGGCGGCCAGCGCCGCCCGGATCCCGAACCGGGCCGGCACCGAGCCCACGCCGATGCCACGGTCGACCTCGGCGTCCTGACAGGCGTAGATCAGGTCGAAGCCGGCTATCCAGGTGCCGACCGCGAGCCCGAGCACGACCGAGGCCCACGACCAGCGGTCGGTGATGGCGATCCAGGCGCCGACCGGCGCGACCGCCTGGGCCAACGCGAGGACGGCGTGCGGGAAGTTGGTGAACCGCTTGGCGTACGAATAGACGATCAGGGGGGCGGCCGCGAGCGGCGCGAGGGCCAGGCAGAGCCAGGACAGCGCGGCGGCGGACCCGGCGAAGACACCCAGGGCGATCGCGGCGCCGACCGCGGCCGTGCGCACCGACACCGCGCCGGTGACCAGCTCCCGGCCGGCCGTCCGCGGATTACGTCCGTCGATCTTCCGGTCGATGATCCTGTTGGTCGCCATCGCGAAGGTGCGGGCAGCGACCATCGCGACGGTCACCAGCGCGATGTCCAGCCAGTGCACGGAGCGGGAGGCGTCGAACGACGCGGCGAGCGCCGCCACATAGGCGAACGGCAGCGCGAACACCGAATGCTCGATCACCACCACCCGCAGGAAGGCGCGGACGGGGCCGTCAGGCGTCGATGCCGGCCCCGGCATCCCCGGGGCGAACGTCGCGTCACTCACTGACGACCATCTCCCAGGCGTTCCGGCAAGCGGTGTATCCCCGCCGTGGACCATGGTGAGCAGCGGTCGGCGATAGTCCCGTCAGCGATAGTCACGTCAACGACGGCCCGGTCGACGA
>NZ_CEVIVC010000078.1:11543-13222 GCF_982290645.1 Protofrankia sp. CiP1_Cm_nod4 | reverse complement strand
TGGTCACAGCCCGTACTCCTTCCAGCGCCGGGCGACCTTGTCCCTGACCGCCTGGTCCATCACGGCCTCCGCGGGCCAGCCGCCCTCGCGACGGTATCCCTCCGTCGGGAGTTTGCGGGTGGCGTCCACGCCGATCTTCCCACCGAAGAACTGCTCGTACGAGGCGTGGTCGAGGTGGTCGACCGGGCCGACCGTGGTCAGCAGGTCGTGGGCGTAGTCGACGTTGCCGAACGCCCGCCACGCCACCTCGGAGTAGTCGTGGACGTCACAGTCGGCGTCGACGACCACGACGAGCTTGGACAGCGACAGCAGCCCGGCGCCCCAGATGGCGTGCATGACCTTCTGCGCGTGCTTGGGGTAGCGCTTCTCGATCGAGACGATCGCGCAGTTGTGGAAGACGCCCTCGACCGGCAGGTCGTAGTCGACGATCTCCGGGATCATCATCCGGACCAGCGGCAGGAAGATCCGCTCGGTCGCCTTGCCGAGCGGCCCGTCCTCCTGCGGCGGGCGGCCCACGACGATCGTCTGGAAGACCGGGTCACGCTGCAGGGTCATCACGTCGACGTGCAGGGCGGGGAACGGCTCGACCGGGGTGTAGAAACCCGTGTGGTCGCCGAACGGGCCCTCCGGCAAGCGCTCCCCCGGCTCCAGCCAGCCCTCGAGCACCACCTGGGCGTTCGCCGGCACCTGCAACGGGACGGTCAGGCAGTCGACCATCTCCACCCGCTCGCCGCGCAGGAACCCGGCGAACAGGTACTCGTCGATCTCCGCCGGCAGCGGGGCGGACGCCGCGTAGGTCACCGCCGGGTCGCAGCCGAACGCGATCGCCACCGGCAGCCGCTCCCCGCGGCGCTCGGCGACGGCATGATGGGCGTTGGAGTCCTTGTGGATCTGCCAGTGCATGCCGACCGTCCGGGCGTCATGACGCTGCAGCCGGTACATGCCGAGATTGCGCTGACCCGTCTCAGGATGCTTCGTGTGGGTCAGGCCCAGGTTCAGGAACACCCCGCCGTCGTCCGGCCAGGCGTGCACGCCGGGCAGGCGGAGCAGGTCGACGTCCGAGCCCTTGAGGACGACGTCCTGGCACGGCGCGGTCCGGACCTTGCGCGGCGGCACCGACCGCAGCGCGGCGACCTTGCCCAGGGCCTCCCGCAGCCCGCCGAGCCCGACCGGGAGCTCGGGTCTGAGCAGGGCGGCGATCCGGTCGCCGATCTCGTCGAGGCTGCCGGCCCCCAGCGCGGCGGCCATCCGCCGCTCGGTGCCGAAGACGTTGATGGCCAGCGGCATGTCGGCGCCGAGCGGCCGGTCGAACAGCAGCGCGGGCCCGCCCTCCCGCACCACCCGCGTGACGATCTCGGTGACCTCCAGGACCGGGTCGACCGGGACGCGGACGTGCCGCAGGTCGCCGTGACGCTCGAGGTGAACGAGGAACGCGCGCAGATCCGCCCAGGCCATGGCGCCCATCCTCGCAGGACGCCCATCCTCGCGGCGGCCCGCGGGCCCCGGCCGTCCGGACCTGTCGAGCCAGCCACCGGAACCCGGTACCGACCGCGCCAGGTAGCAGTCGGGTAGCTCTGGTGAGAACCCCCCGCCCGGCCGCCGGTCGGGCCCGGCGGGAACCTCCGTCCGACCACCGCCCGGGCGGTGGACACGTCGGGACGTGCGCCGACCGGCCGTAC
>NZ_CEVIVC010000078.1:10496-11403 GCF_982290645.1 Protofrankia sp. CiP1_Cm_nod4 | reverse complement strand
GCCATCGAAAGGAGCACACTGGGAGCGTTGTCGTTGCGCGGCGGTCGTCCTGGCGTCACCGATCCGACCGGACGGGCGGATGGTTCCCACGGGCATCAGCCGTTCCAATGGACATCGGCTGTTTGGGCACCAACGGGCGTCCATGGTCACCTATGGGCATCGGAACCGCTCCAGAGAGCACTGGCTGTACCGTCGGATGACGGTGGATATGGGTCCACACGCGATCAGGACTCCGGGTCGTGACAGATGGTCATGACGGTCGGAGTGAAGACTGGAGAGGATCAACGGTGCGGTGGTGGGGTTCGTACTGACGCTGGCAATCTTCGGCTTCTGGATTTTCACGCTCATTGACGCGATCATGGCCCCGTCAGCCGCCGTGCGCACACTTCCCAAGATCGCCTGGATTGCCATCATCGTTTTCTTCTACGCCATCGGCGGCGTGGCCTGGCTCGTTGTCGGCCGCCCCCGTCGTGACGACTACGCCGACGACGGTATCGAGCCCATGGATCATCCAACATGGGAAGGCCGGGGCCGCTGGGCCGGGGCCGACGGCTTCGGCCGAGGCAGCCGGGATGGCGCCGAGGACGGGCCGTCGAATCTCCGGTGGCCGTCGTGGCCACGCCGTAGTCCCGCGCCACAGCCGGTCGCGCCCGACGACAACCCGGAGTTCCTGCGGGAACTGTCCGAACGTATCCGCCGCGGGGACGGCGACGGCACCCCCCGGAGCTGACCACAACACCGACCCATACGGCAACGCGACGCGGTACCACGTTGACAGTCCGCGGCGTCACGTTGACATCTAGTCAGCGTGACCCCGTTGGCGGCAGTCAGCGTCATCCTGCCGGCAACGCCGGCCAGCGGGTATCCAGTGCGGTTCTGCCTGGGCGTCAACCAACGACACCCAGGC
>NZ_CEVIVC010000078.1:9159-10185 GCF_982290645.1 Protofrankia sp. CiP1_Cm_nod4 | reverse complement strand
TCCTGCCGACGGGCGTCAGGCGCCGACACCCGCGTAGGAGTGCAGCCCCGAGATGACCAGGTTGACCAGATAGTAGTCGACAAACAGCGCGCTGAAACCAAGCAGCGATATCGCCGCGGCCCGGCGGCCCTTCCAGCCGGCGGTGGCGCGGGCATGCAGGTAGGCCGCGTAGATCACCCAGGTGATGAACGACCAGGTCTCCTTGGGATCCCAGCCCCAGTAGCGACCCCAGGCCGCCTCCGCCCAGATGGCACCGGCGACGACCGCGAACGTCCAGACCGGGAACGCGAAGCCGATCACGCGGTAGGTGATGCGGTCCAGCGACGCGGCCGCGGGCAGTCTCATCATGATCCCACCGCGCCTGCGCATCGCCGCGGAGGCCTCGGCCTGTCCGGTGGCAACGGCCGCGAGGCGGTTCTCCCAACGGTCCTTCAGCAGATACAGGACGGTGGTGACCGCCGAGACCATGAACACCCCGCTGGCCACGATCGCCGCCACCACGTGGATCTTGAGCCAGTAGGAGTTGAGCGCCGGGACGAGCGGGCCCGCCGCCACGTAGAGCACCGTGCCGGCGAGACCGAGATAGAGGACCACCGGCAGCATCACGAAGACGCCCAGCCAGCGGACGCGCGCCCGGGTCCGGGCCAGCATGCCCAGGTAGGTCAGCACCGCAATCAAGGTGATCATGGATGAGAACTCGTACATGTTCCCCCACGGCACCCGGTCCGCGGCCAGGCCACGGGCGGTCACCGAGCCCACGTGCGCCGCGCATCCGAGCACGGTGAGCAGCACTGCGACCCGGCCGATCCAACGCGCCCGAGGTGAGAGCGACAGGTCCGCGCCGTCCCCGGCCATCACCTCGGCCACCGCAGCCCGCTCGGCGGCCTGCCGGGCCGCCCGGGCGCCGGCCGCGGCGAGCGCCTCAGCAGCAGGATCCACAAGAGCGTCACGATCGTCAGTGGCATAGGTGACAGACGCTCCTGCTGTAGCCGCGCCTGCTGTAGCCGTCCCCGCCACAGCCGTACC
>NZ_CEVIVC010000078.1:7708-8545 GCF_982290645.1 Protofrankia sp. CiP1_Cm_nod4 | reverse complement strand
CGCTACAGCCGTCCCCGCCGCATCTCTGCCTGCCACGTCCATGCCGACCATCAGCGCCACCCGTCCGGGCGTCGCGGCCGCGGCGGCCCGCACTGACGCCGACGCTGACGCCGAAGGCGCAGCCGGCACCGACGGCGCAGCCGACGCCGCCAGGGATATCGGTCTCTCCGCCCGGCCTTCGGCCAGGGCCGCGGCGCTGGCACGCCCGAAGCGGCTGAACGCGAACTCGGCCGCGTAGCCGAGCATGGCCAGCGCGTAGACCGCCATGGTCACGCCGAGCAGATGGTCGGACAACGTGGCAAGGCCGGAATTGACTGGCATCACAGCTCCTGTCCGGTGGGATCTCCGGTTCCCCCGCTGGCCTGGGAAATGCTGGCCGGGGAAGCCTCTGGCCCAGCCATCAGATCCTCCCCGCACCTCGGATCCCGGATCAGGTCCCGGATCCGATGATGGTCCTGGAGGCCCGGATGGCGCTTGCCGCCCGGTCCGACGGCGTCTGTCCCCACTGTTTCAGCGTTCACTGTTTCAGCGCTCCCCGCTCCGACGGCGTCCGAGCATCCGATGACGTCCGAGCATCCGACGGTGCCTGAGCCGGCGCCAGCCGCCCGGGCGGCTCCGCGTGGTCCGGGCTGCCCAACCAGGCTGGACGCGCGCCCTCGACGGGCGCGGTGGCCAGCCGGATGTCCCTGATGATCGACTGCAGCTCGGCCGCGAAGCCGTCCACATCGGAACGGGACAGTCCACCGACCTCGACCGTGGTCATCGCGCGGGCATCGGAGCCGGCGTCGGGGCCGACACCAGGACCGCTGCCCGTGCTGGTAACGCTGCCCGCGCCAG
>NZ_CEVIVC010000078.1:5969-7615 GCF_982290645.1 Protofrankia sp. CiP1_Cm_nod4 | reverse complement strand
CCGGTGCGGACGCGGGGCGCGCCCGCACCCAGACCCGACGCCGGCGCACCCGCATGCTGACCAGCAGACCACCGATGATCGCCACAGCCGCGACCAGCACCCAGCCCTTGAACGGATCGGACTTGGTCTGGAACGTGGCGAACTGGCGAACCCCGTCGACCTCCAGGGTCATCCCCCCGGGCAGACCTCTGATCGTCCGCTGCTCGGGATTGTTCAACGCGAGCACCTGCGCCACCCGTCCGGTGCCGATCGGGCCGTCTATGTGAAGCTGGCGCATGTCCCGGGTGTCCAGCGAGTAGATGTTCTGCGGCACACCCTCGTTGATGTGCAGGTTGCCGACGTAGCCGGTGAGCGTGAGGCCGGGGGCGTCCGCGGCCGGATGGGCCGAGATGTAACCGTGCGCCGGATCGAGCTGCGTGGTCGGAGTGAACACGCCGGTGAACGCCAGCTGCTGGGGCTCCCTGGTCGGCCCTGTCGGCGGGAGCCCGGTATCGCCGATCTTCAACGTGCAGGTGGACGCGAACATGGCGTCCCGTGGCGTACAGGGCTGGTAGCCCTCCCAGACGATGCTGCCGTCGCCGCTGCGCAGCACGAAGTGCGGAGCATAGCCGTGGCCGATCAGATACACCTTGGCGCTGCCGATCGCCAGCGGATGATTGACCTGGATGTCGGCCGTGCGGGTCCGACCGCCGAGATCGGTGGTGTAGACGACGTCGGCACGGAAGTCCGCCGGCTGCCCGTTGGGCTGGTAGGACGCGGTGAACTTCTCCAGCGTCAGGGAGAACGGCGCCAGGTCACCGACGGGGTCGACCAGCTTGCCCCGGCTGAACTGGTCGTAGGAGACCAGCGTGTTCGTGAAACCGTCACCCTGTATGACCAGGACAGTGCCCTGGTAGCCGAACCACGAGCCCAGCCCGACCCCGAGGAGCATCAGCACCAGCGCGATGTGGAAGACAAGGTTCCCGGTCTCGCGCAGATAGCCCTTTTCCGCGGCCACGGAGAAGTCCTGGCTGCCGTCGGGCCTGGTCGCGCCCTCGGGCGCGGCTCCGACCCGGAACCGCCGCCGCCGCAGGACCACCCGCGCCGCCTCGACCACCTCCCGGGGGCCCAGCGCACTGTCCCACGACCGGCCGCCGGCCAGCCGGCTCGGCCGGGCCGGCGCCCGCGGCGGCCGTCCCACCAGCGCCCTGGCATGCCAGCGGACCCTCGACGTCAGACAGCCGATCAGGGAGACGAACAGCAGCAGGTAGACCGCGGCGAACCAGGGTGCGCCGAAGACGTCGAAAGCTGACAGCCTGTCGAGGAACGGCGCGAGCGAAGGATGCTCCCGGAAGTACTCCCCGACCTTCAACGGGTTCAGCGACCGTTGCGGCAGCAGAGAACCGGGAACGGCCGCGAGCGCGAGCAGGAACAGCAGCAGCAGCGCCGTACGCATACTGGTCAACTGGTGCCAGGCGCGCCTCGCCGGGGCAGTGATCACCCGCAGGGAACGGGACACGCCGACAGCCCCGGTGGCGCCGCCGCCCGCGGCGCGCGGCGCGGATGATGCCATGGATGCGTGTTCCCGCACCTCATCGGGCACGGTCGTCAGCATCCCGGCCCCGCCGGAGACATCGGCTGGACCGGTCAAGCCAGCCGGGCCGGTC
>NZ_CEVIVC010000078.1:4308-5251 GCF_982290645.1 Protofrankia sp. CiP1_Cm_nod4 | reverse complement strand
CCCTGGGCGGCATCTGTGCCCTGGGTGACGGCTACATCCTGAGTGATGTCTGTGCCCGAGGTAGCCGGTGTAGTCGGTGCAGCCATGGTCGCTGTTGCTCCTGATCCGTCGGTCGCCGGGCCGGAGGCACCGACACGCCCCGGATCGGGCTCGGGTGGGTGCCTCCGCCGGCTCACCCGACTGATCCGGCTGGGCCGACTGATCCGGCTGGGCCGGTCGGCTTGCCCGCTCACAAGCCGCTCACAAGGGGGTCTCCGCAAATCCCGGGGCGTAAGGCCGGAGAGCAGCGATCAGATCAGCCCACAGGCCGGTGACCTGGAGAAGTCCGACCACGACGAGCAGCACACCACCGGCGAAAGTAAGCGCTCGGGCACGCCTGCGGACCACAGCCAGAGCACCGGCCGCCCGCCGGAAGGCCAGGCCCACGACAAGAAACGGCACCCCGAGACCAAAGCAGTAGGCGGCGGAGAGGAACGCACCCCGGCCAGCGGTCGCGCTCTGTATCGCAAGCGCCAGCACCGCCGTCAGAGTGGGCCCGAGACACGGCGTCCAACCGATCCCGAACAGGACACCGAGGACGGGTGCCCCAACCAGGCCGGGCGCGGGCAGCCGATGGATGCGCCACTGGCGGTTGGCCAGTGGGACCCGAGCGAATACCCCTGCGAACGCCAGCCCCATGACGATGGTCACCGCGCCGAGGATCTGGCTGACACCGACCTGGTGCAGGGTCAGCCAGCTGCCCAGCCCGCCGAAGGCCGCACCGTAGCTGACGAAAACCGCGGTGAAGCCGACGACGAACAGCACGGTGCCGAGCGTGACTCGCCCCAGCAGCCGCCGCCGAGCCCGGCTGGTCGTATCAGTGCCGCCATCGACGTTGATCCCGGTACCAGGGCCACGACCGTTGCCGCCCATATCAGCGCCAGCGTTGATGCCCGCGCCGCTG
>NZ_CEVIVC010000078.1:3254-3843 GCF_982290645.1 Protofrankia sp. CiP1_Cm_nod4 | reverse complement strand
TTACCGGTATCGGGGCTGGTACCGGCAGCGGGTCGCGGTCCTGCCAGCCGGCCACCGACCGCTGGTGGCGAGGCTCCGACCAGCACCACCGAGGAAGCAGCCGCCAGCGCCGTGCTGCCAGCCACCGCTGAGGAGGCGACCGCTGGCAACGCGGCATCAGCGACCAGCGACGAAGCATCAGCCGCTGCTGACGGGGGGCCGACGCCGGCTGAGGGGCGGGCGGCCAGTTCCTCACCGGACAGCCCCGTGATGAAGGACAGGTATCCCGGCACGAGCGGCAGCACACACGGCGACAGGAATGACAACAGCCCCGCCACCGCCGCGACCGGTGCGGCGAGCAGCAGAGGCCCGTCCGCGACGAACGACGTGACGCTCACCGCGGGACTCCCTCCAGCCGGACCGGGATTTCTCCCAACCGGACAACACCGCCGATCCTGTCACCGCTCACAGTGCCACGAGCGCCCACGCCGCCGGCGTCTGCGCCGCCGACATCCGTATGGCCGGCGTCCGTGTCACCGACGACCACACGGCCGACATCCGTACGGCCAGCGTTCGGATGGCCCATCCTGACGCCGTTCATGTTCTGATG
>NZ_CEVIVC010000078.1:0-3124 GCF_982290645.1 Protofrankia sp. CiP1_Cm_nod4 | reverse complement strand
ACGGGTGTCAACTCGTCCGGGAGTACGCCGCCGGTGAAGCGGGCGGCAAGCCGGCCCTCGCGGTCGAGCACGAAGGTCGACGGCAGACCAGGCGGGACCGGCCAGCGCGCCGCGAGCGTGCCAATCCGGTCGACGATGCTCGGATAGGTCACGCCGTTGTCCCGGATGAACGCCTTCGCCGCGGAGAGATTGTCCTTCTCGTTCACCCCGACAAAGGCCGCCTCTGGGTTGTCCGCGGCCATCTTGACCAGGCCGGGCGTCTCTGCCCGGCACGGTGCGCACCATGACGCCCAGAAATTCACAACGGTGATCTTCCCGCGGAAGGCCGTCAGGCTCAGATCAGGACCGGCCACGGTGGAACCGGTGAGGTCGGGAGCCGTCCTGCGGCTGTCGACCGGGACGAAGTCGGAGTTGGGCGCCTGCTGGACGAAACCGAAGCCACCGCCAGCGGCCTGGTCCACGCTGTCGCCCCCGCTCGAGCATGCGGCCGCCATCAGCATCGAAGCGCTCATCACCAGCATCGAGAGGCCCAGCGCGCAGACAGCCCTCAGGGAGCGGACAGCCCTCAGGAAACGGTGCTTCAGGACACGGCGGTACGACGTCCGGCCAGCCCGCATGCGCGACACGTCGGATGCCGCTCGCGCGCCCTGCCGCCCGTCCACACACACTCCTCCCGGTGACCTGATGACCCGAGCCTCCCGGATCTCCGGCAACTCGGTGATCCAGGACCGCCGGTTCCGGGCTCTCCGACCGGCCATCCAGACTCCCAAACGCGAAAAGATCATGACCGCGTTACCGCCATCTCTTCGACCGGCCGGCCGCTTCTACCGGCCGGCCGCTTCTACCGGCCGGCCACCGTCCGGACCGGAGCGGGCCGGTACGCGCCCTGGCCCATCAGCCTACGACAAACTGTAGAACTCAACCCCGCGGATCAGCTCCGACCACGGGTGCGTTCCGGACAGCCAGCGACCCGCACAACCCGACAAGCCAGCCATCCACCACCAAATGAACATCAAACAATCTCTATCGATGATCTCTAAAGTAGGGCTATTACCTGCAAGAACACTTAAATATCACTGTCCGTAACACCGCTTCTCGAGCTGGCCCCACCGGACTCGCGGGCATGCCACCGGCTTTCAAGAGGATGACGGGCCAGAACCTTCAGAAGGCCAGAACCTTCAGAAGGGTGGTGGGCCGAGATCCGGGATGCTGCTGTGCCCGGTCCCGGCCGTGGTCGGATCATGTGCCCCGGCCCGGCTCTGACCCCCGGCCCGGCAGTCGGAGCTGGACGCGGGGATGGTAACGACTGTCCGTCGAGGCGCAGGGCAGGCGCCCTCCTCTTCCCCTGTTCTGGAGCGTTCTCCAGCTCCCGGCCGGGTCGGCTCGTCCCAGGGTTCGGGGATGTCGAAGTAGGTCCGCCCGGTCGGACTGGCCCACACTGCCGTGTCACCGCCGGCCCGCTGTACCGTCCAGCCGCCCTCGTGCTTGGCCCTGTGGTGGCGTCGGCACAGCGCGAGCATGTTCTTCTCGCTGGTGGGCCCGCCGGCGCTGTGTGGCTGGATGTGGTCGAGGTCGCAGAACCGGGCGGGTTTCCGGCAGCCCGGGAACCGGCAGACCTGCTCCCGGGTGCGTAGCAGCCGGGCCAGCCCGGGGGCGGGGAACCGGCGGCCGACCTCGACAGGCCGGTCGCCCTGGGCGGGGTCGGTGAGGATCCGCCGCCAGGTCGCCTCCCGCGCAAGCTCACGGACGATGTCCGCGGGCAGGGGCCCGTATCCGGCCAGTTCCCCAGGGGTGTCGCTGACCCCGGCGAGCGTCGCCGCCGACACCAGCACCCCCACCTCCACCTCCACCGACACCTGCCCGCCCCGATCCCGGCCCAGCAGCAGATCGACCAGCACGTCCGCGCGGCGGGCATCCATGCTGGGCGGCTCGTCCGGGCCGTCGACAGCACGGCGGGCGCCCATGTCGGGGAGTGCGTCCACACCGGAAGAGGCCTCCGGGCCGGTGACCGCGCGGGCCAGCGCATCCAAGCGCTGATAGGCGGCCTGGGCGTCGACCGCGGGCAGCAGCGCCCACAGTTCGGCCATGCCGTCCTCGGCGGGGTGGAGCTGGACCTGCCGGCCCTTGCGGGCGTGGGCGTGCCGCCGCCGGGCGCCGTCGGGGTCGGCGCTGAGCACAGCGCGGCGCAGCGCCTGGCGGAACAGGCTCGGGCTGGCCCGCCCACCCCGGGCGAGCACTTTCCGTTCGACCGCGCCGGCCTGCTCCGAGGAGAGCGCCGCGGTGGTCTCGGCGACCGCGCGGACCCGGCCCAGGTCGATCTGTCCGGCCTCCAACACAGCCAGGGTGGCCGGGAGCCGGTCGACGACGGTGATGGCCAGTTCCAGGCCGGCCGCCGCGGCGGCCGGGGACAGGGCGAGCTCGGCGGCGATCTCCTCTGCGGCCCAGCCCGGCCCAGCCCGCTTCGCCTCCTCAGGCGGGGTCGGCCGCAGCGCGGCGAACCGGGCCTGGGCGCGCAGCAGACCGCCTCCAGCCCGGCGATCCGCCGCCGCACCGCGGCCATCAGGGACAGGCAGCCATCCGCATCGCAGGACGCCACTGCCGGCGGACCAGCGACCGCGTCAACCGTCGGCGGCACACCACCGCCTTTCACTGCCGACAGCCGGCCAGCCGCGTTACCGCCCTCCACCGCCGGCGGGGCGCCGCCTGTGTGGCAAGCCGCGCCGGACGCGCCACTCTCCACCGGAGGCCCCTCGCGGGGGACGAGTGGCGAGGGAGCACAGGGGCGGCAGGCCGCGGTGGACGCGGCGGTGCCAGCGGAGGCGGGCTGGACGGCATCGTGGTGGCCGGTGGGCTCCAGGGGGCCAGCCACCGCCGGGGCAGCCGTCGGAGAAAAGCTCTCGATCTCCACAGAATCGAACATGTGTACGAGACTATCAGCAGATTCGGACATTTCCACCATCTGGGACGGGCGATTCCCGCGGCCCCGACGCGCCCAGCGTGGCAACGGCGGCTGTCACCCCCACATGCCGCCCCCAATGGCGCACTGGATCAGGCTGTGGACGTAGCCAGCCGCGACCGATCGTCCTGTTTTGGGCATGTTGGGCGGCCGTGGCATGCTGGATGA
>NZ_CEVIVC010000077.1:17374-23370 GCF_982290645.1 Protofrankia sp. CiP1_Cm_nod4 | reverse complement strand
GTGACGGTGAAGGTGGACTCGACCTCGGCGCTGCCGTCGTCCGTGCGGACCCGGGCGGTGAGGGTGTGCTTGCCCGGGCTCGGATTGCCCAGCGGGACGCTGAACGGCGCGTCCCGGTCATCGAGTACCGTGTCGCCGTCGAGGGAGAACTTGACCCGCTCGACCTTGTCCAGGGTGTCCGTGCCCGCGGTCAGGGTGATCTCGGTACCGCCCTGGATGGACTGCCCTTCGAGAGGGCTCGTGCCGGCGCTGAGAACCCAGCGGCCGAGGGGGCGGGGCGGGGCGGCCTTTTCGGTGGGTCCGGCGAGGGTGCTCGGGTGCGCGGTGGCCGCGGCTGCCGGGGTGGGCACCGGCTCCTGTCCGCCCCGGGTGAGGAGGATGCCGACGATGATGACGAGTACAAGCCCGGTGGCGCCGATCCCCAGCCACAGCCGGCGCCGTCGGTCCGTCAGCGCACGCAGGTTCAGCCTGTGCCCTTTGGGACGGATGTCGGTGCTTTCGCCGTAGAGATCCGTTTCGGTGCGGGTGTGGCCGTCCACGGGTGTGGGCCTCATCCGCTTCTCCTCGCTGTTCCGGCGTCCGAGTTCGGTCTGTATCGGAGCATACCCGGATCTTTCCGGGCAACTTGCCAGGCTGTACGCGCCGAGTTGATCGGACGCCGGGCTGATCGGGCGTGATGGTGTCCGCGTGCTTGTCGAGTCTGCGCCTGAGGCCTGCCGCTGGACGACGCCGGGTCGGTGTCGTCCAGCCGTGCCCGCTGCCGGCCGGTCCACGCCCCGGCCGGACCGCTGCCGTAGTCGGACCGCTGCCGCGGTCGTGACCGCAGCCATGTCCCGGTCGTCTCCCGGGCCATGTCCTGGTCGTGCGTGGTGGCGGTCGGGCGGTCAGCGAGCGGCGGATGTCGTCTGCCGGCGCCGCCGTCGGGGCCGGGACGTCATGCCGGCGCGGCCCGGTCCTGTCATGGTTGCCGTGGGCCTGGTGGCCGTGGGCCGCCCCGATCCCTTTTTCGCTGTCGCGAAAACGTTGTTCATTCGTCCCGGGGCGATGTCGTTCCGATTTTCCGAGCCGCCGGCCCGGGCCGCCGAACGCGGGAGCGACCGCCGTCGACGACGGCTGTCATAGCTGGCCGACTCGGTGGGTGAACTGTTCCGGGCAGCTTTTCCGGGGCCGTCGCCATGCCGTATGGCGGGCCCCGGCCCGGGTTTCCCGGATTTCACCGGGCCGGCTTCCGCACACGCCGGATCCGCTGGCCCGCGCGGCGGCCGGTCGTATCGGTAAATGATTGCTCCGACGGCTTTCCGGGCTTTTCCGGAAAGCGGGACGGGCGGGGCCGCGCAGGCCGGCGGCCCGCGGTGGCCGGCTCCGCGACGAGCTGCCCGCCCGCTGGCTGGCGGGGATTCCGGCGCATGGTCGGGGCTGTCCCCCGGTTTGCCGGCCTGTGATCGACCACGATGCCGACGATGAGGCCGACCGCACCGTGGGCGCATCACCGCACGGCCGGACGAAGATCCGAACGGCGTCCGTTGTGAAACATGCTCGTAACCTGATGGAGGTCTGCCTGCGGATATGCGACGCCGGCATCCGAGGCCCGGCGTGGAGGCGAGCGTCGTTCGGGGACGGGCGACGCGCCGGCCTGCGTCCAGGAGACCTCGACGAAGGCCGGATCGTGTACTTAACGTTGCTGGCTGTCACCGCGACGTTGATATCGTGCCCCGGGCCCCGGACACACGCTAGAAAGATGTAGTCAGGGCTGCTTGCTCGCATCCAACGCCCATCCGACTCTATAGCTTTGGCGGTGGGCGCCACTTCTGGTTGGTTGGTTATGTGTCAGGTTGTCGCCTCGGGGGATCGCCGGGTAGACGATGGGGAGGCTCGTGTGCGTGAGGTTAAGGTCAAGTTCCACGTGTGGGACCGGGAGGCGCTCTTCCTGACCCTCAAGGCGCGAGGCATCGAGCTGGGTGAGCCGTTCTTTCAGGACGACCAGGCGTACGCCCCTGATCGCTGGACCTTCGAGGACAGTCGGCTGGGGGTGTCCTTCCCGCGGCTGCGCACGATAAACAACCGTCATTTCTTCACATTGAAACAGCCCACGATCAACGCCCAGGCGTACGTCTCGTTCGAGACCGAGGTCGCCGATCGTGATCAGATGCACCAGGCCATCCTGAACATGGGTTTCTGTCCCACGGTACGGGTGGCCAAGATCCGGCGGACGGCCAGCCTGGGCAACATGTCGCTCTATGTGGACGAACTCGACGGGCTGGGTATGTTCCTGGAGCTCGACTGCCCGGTGTCCCCACACGAGTCGGTGGTCGCCGTACAGGAGGCGTTGAATGCCTTTGTGGCATCCCTGGGCGTTGATGTGACACGTACCGAAGAAACATGTGACGCGCTGGTGCGGACCGCCCAGTTGCGTGCCGCCTGAGATCCCTCGAGACCTTTTCTCGGATCCGCTGTCCAGGTGGTCCACGCCTGGGCGGTCCCTGGTGCGTGTCGTCGCCCGCGTGTCGCGGCCACTCCTGGCGGACACCGTGGCCGGACCGCGACGGCACCGGGGTCCCGATGGGCCGAAACGGTCCCAGTCGGCCGATACCAGTCGAATAGTGCCGATCGGGCGGTGTCAGCCGTCCGGCACTAGTCGTCCGGTACCAGCCGGCCGGCGACGGTAGTTCGATACCTGTTGCCCAGTATTATCCTGTTTTGGGGCTCGTTGCTCATTCGTTGATTTTTCAGAGTGCTTCTCCTGTTGCTTGGGTGTCCGGATGCTGTTCGGTCTCCGGCTCCACGCTTCGCCTCGGGCCGCGGACGTCCGGCGGCTGCGGCGGCGTGCGCCCGGCGGCGCATGATCAGTGTTATCCGGCCGGCGTGCGGCCGCTGCGTGGCCACGCTGTGGTCGGACGGGCGGACGGGCGGACGGACGGGCGTTGGTGCGGCCGGGGCCGGCCGTGTGCGATCCGCGCCAGTGTGAATACGTCGGGTTCGTGCTGAGGGGGCGGCCACAAAGATTTCCGGCCGGTTCGCGGAGTCCGCTCCCGTCGCTCGCGGATAAAATCTTTCCCGGGTGGCAGGGCGCTCGCGCCTGGTAATCATTTGTCGACGTAACCATGGATTCCGGCCGGAATGGTGACGTGGCGTACCAGCGAGGTGTGAGGTTCTCCACCAGATTTTCCCGCGGATGACGTGGGTAGCCACGGGCGACTACATATGTCACACGACCACATGTAACCCCGTGACACGGGCGATGCAACCGACTACAGATGGGTGGGCCGCGGCACATGGTGCAAAGCTGTGCCTGGGCGAATGGCCCGGCCGCGCTTTCGCGTGTGCCGGCCACGGCCGGGCGGCCCGGACGGCGGGCCGGCAGGCCGTGCGCCGCTGCCGTCGGTCATGCCCGGGCGCTCGTCATCCGCATCGTTCACGCCGCACTGTCGATCCTGCTCCCGGCGGCGCTGCCCGGCCGGACGGCCCTTGCCGACCACGGCGCGCTCCTGGCCCGGCCACGCGGTTGCTCCGTGGTTCCCGCGGCGACCGGGATCCTCAGGCACGCGATGGCTCGCCGGGGACCGCCGCGGGACGTCCGCCGGCCGTGAGATGAGCGTCGGCCGCTCCGGCGGCTGCCTGCCCCGGTAGCCCGCGGCCCACGGCGCTGTGGCCGCTCCGGCGGGGGCCGGCGGCACCGCGCCCGGCAGGACCCGGCCCTCTTCGGTCGGTCGGGACCGTCACAGCCGCTGCCGGCACGTTGATCCGTCGGCGTCGTCCTCCGCCGAGGAGACCGATCCGACGACCGGGCGACGCTGCTCACCTCACGCCACGCCACGCCACCTCACGCCACGCCACGCCACGTCAGGTCTGCCGCTGTCCGGATGCCACACGCCGGCAGGTTTCTCAGTGCCGGCGGGCTCCTCGATGTTTCCGGGCCCCGCCGCGGCGTATCGGTGCCTGCCTGTCGCGACCGACACACCGGCCATCCGCGCCAGCTGTTGCCACTTCGGCGGATCATGCCGCCGCCACGCCCTTCACGCATCCAAGGACGGTCTTTGTTGACTACTCTGGGCCCTGAACCTGCCCCACGAGGCGACGCCCCACGAGGCGACGCCGCACGAGACGACAGCGGCCGCCAGCCGCCAGCCGCCGATGGCCTGGCAGCCCGGCGCCAGCCCGGCCAGCTGGAGGCGGCGGTCCTCGCGGTCGTCTGGGCGGCGCGCGCACCGGTCAGCACCGGCGACATCCAGCGGGAGCTGGGTGGGGAACTCGCGCACAGCACCATTGCCACCACGCTCGCCCGTCTCATCAGCAAGGGGCATGTCGAGCGGGTCCGCGTCCGTCGGCTCTGGATGTATCACCCGACCCGGCGTCAGGAGGAACACGCCGCCGCCCAGATGCTCGCGGCACTGGAGCGCGCGGGCGACCCCGACGCGGCACTGGGTCATTTCGCCGCGGCTCTGTCGCCCGGGCAGGCGCGCCTGCTGCGCGGGCTGCTGGAGTCCGCGGCCCCGGACACCCGTGCGGCCACGGATGCTCCCGGCGCCGGAGATCCGGACGCGGGATGAGGCGACGACCCGGGCGCAGGACACAGGGCGCAGGGCCGGACGGGCCGTCTGCGATCGTGGTGAGACATGGCCGAGACGTGGCCTTGAGCTTTGGTGCTTGCCGGGCACGTTCCTCACGGGAGTAGCGCGCTCCCACGAAGCGCGCCGCAGCCGGAGCACAGACCGCGAAAGACGATCCGCGCCTCGTCCAGGCTGGCGATACCGGGATGGGCGTCGGCGTCCGGACGCAGACAGGGGGGTGTGCCGACGGCGCAGGCGATGTCCTGGACCGATCCGCAGGAGCGGCAGACGAAGTGGTGGTGGAAGGTGCCGCCCACTTCGTAGAGGGTCACGCCCGAGCCGACGTCCACCAGCAGCGCGAGCTCGGCGGCGGTGAGGTCGCGCAGAACGTTGTAGACGCTGGCTCGAGCGAGATCGCGGCCCTGGCCCGTCAGGTGGCTGTGCACCTCGTCGGCCCGCCGGTGGCCGCCGAGACGGATCAGGGCGTCCAGCACCGCGAGCCGGGGGCCGGTGGCCCGCAGGCCCGCGGTACGTAGCCGGGCGCTCAGTTCAACTGTGCGCCAAACATCCATGTGTGCTTGTCCAGGGTCGCGGTGAGGCCGATCAGCAGGTCCTGGGTTACCGGGTCGAGATCGTTGAGCTGGTCCACCCGCGTACGGAGGGCGTCGGCTACTTTCCGTAGTCGGTTGGCGATCGCGCGCACCGCGTCGGCGTCGCTGATCGGCCCCGCGGGCAGTTCGCTCAGCGGTGTCTCCTTTGCCACGGTGGCGCTGCGCCCGTCCGGATGGTAGCCGATGGCCACCGCGCGTTCCGCGACTTCGTCCGCGCCCAGCCGCACGTCGTTGACCAGCGTGTCGAGCTGCTGGTGTACCGGGAGGAAGTGGGGGCCGACGACGTTCCAGTGGGCCTGTTTGCCCTGCTGGGCAAGATCAACAAACTCTACCAGTGTGGCTTGGAGCAGGCTACCCACGCGATCAACCTTGTTGATCATATCTGAGTCTCCTCTTCTTTGGACTATGTCTAATCTACCCGCTGTCCATAATGTGATCATGATGTTTTCCGGGGTGGCCGAAGACCCCGGAGGGGCCGCGACGAGGCGGCGTCGCGGTGTCGTGAGGCCCCCGTGCGGATGCGGGTGCGGCCGTCGGGAGCCGGGGCGCGAGGGTCCGTCCGGCCCATGTGCTTCCCGATGTTGGTGCGGGTGCGGCCGTCGGGAGCCGAGGCGGGCGGAGCGGTCCATACCCTCTCTCGGACGGGCCGACACCAGGCGCTCGTGGCGGCGGGCGTCGCGCGGCCGAGAAGAACCGTTGCGGCGATGCCGGATCCATCGATGGCGAGCCCACTGACGGTGAATCATTCGATGCTGAACGCGACCAATGTCGCCGGCACGCCAAGCCCGCTCCCCAGGCCGCGGGTCATGTTCGGCAGCCCACTGGGCGCCCGTCGTCG
>NZ_CEVIVC010000077.1:7103-17265 GCF_982290645.1 Protofrankia sp. CiP1_Cm_nod4 | reverse complement strand
CACGGCGGCGTTGTTCGCTAGAGCACCGGTCAAGTAGCGCGGATCCCATCCACGGACCACCCGTGCAGGCCATGATCCAGGCTATTTTGTCGTTGTGTACGCTTTTGCGGCCAAAAAGCGTACACAACGACAAAATAGCGCCGATCTTCTCCGGTAGCTGGCGCTCATCGAAGCGGGCCACCGTTCGGGGGGATACGTATGGTTACCCGACCGGCGCTCTAGGGGTGAACGTCCTGGGGCCGGGTGCGATGCTCAGCCCGCTCCCGCTCCCGCTCCCGCTGCTCAGGCGTGGCGGGACGGCGAACGGAGGTTCCGGACGGCACGGCGGGGGCCGGCAGCCCGGGCCCGGGCCCAGAGGCGACGTCCCGGCGCCGCGGCGGCCTATAGTCGATCATGGGATCGTCGGTGCGGGCCTGGATGGCGCACGGGCGCCCCCTGGAGGCGTCCACGGCGTACAGCCCTGTTATGGACGTATCGGTTACGGATATGTCTGCCGGTTACCTGAGGGGCTTCCGGCGGCATGAAGGCCGCGGGGCTCGGAAGGGGATGGGTGCCGTTGCCGGACCGGCGCTGGTGATGGACGACATCCGCAGGTCACGGCCCTGCCGGGTACGACGCGATGCGGCCGGGCCGCGTTCTCAAATATAGACAGATTATTATTCTGTTTCTGTTCGACCGGTTCACCGGGCTGGCCGTCGGGGCCGTCGGGCGTCCGGGGCGGCAAGGAAGATGATCTGGTTGCCCTCGGCTGTCCGGGCGGCGCCGCGGGCCCGCGCTGCCCCGCCATTTCGTGGATTCGAGGTCATTCCGCGGATTCGTGTCATCGCGGATAACGTCGACAACGGTGGCCAATGGGGCGTCCGCGTCCGATGGATGTCGCCTGACAGGGCCGCTGAGGACAGGGCCGCTGAGGAGGGGCCGCTGAGGAGGGGCCGCTGAAGAGGGCATCTGTCGGTACGGTGCGGCATCCGGCCGGGGCGGTGCCTCCGGTGGGACTGCTGTCCGGGACCGTTGTCCCCGGCGGTCGTCCTGCGTGGCCTGGAGGCGGGCGTTCGCCGTCGGGAGGGCCCGGGCCCGGCGGGCGGAAGAGCCCCGGAGTATCCGTCGGACAGTGCTCGGCCGGATCCGCTGCGGTTGTGTGCTCGAGTGTCGGAAGCCCGCTGATGCGGGTAGGCCGATCATCTGTCACACGGTGTTGCCCGGGATCCCCGCCGGGGGGTTCCGGGCCGTGCGCTCCCCGTCCGCCGGCTTGTCTGGCGGCCCGCGAAGAGCGACGATCGCATCGGCCTCGGCCGGTCAGATCTTTCGCCGTCGGTAGTACTCGACGATCCACGCGTCGATGTCGCGCTTGCGCCAGACCCTGGTCCCTTTGGAGCCCTCGGTCGGCGCGTTGACGATCTGCAGGGGGGGAGGGAACTGCGGGTCTTTGCGCGTCCAGTAGTCAACCGCCTGGCGCGTGATCTTCAGCTGGAACGCTATGTCCCCGATGCCAACCAAACGCTCACCGTCGTCCACGCGGAACATCGTAGCCTCTTTGCTAACTGTCAAGGTTACCGCTATGGTTTGTTTTGCTAAACAGCAAATATTTTGGGAGGACGTCGATGGTGACACCGGTGGCCCGTCGTGCCGGCGTTCGAGCGATGCTCGACCGAGACGAAGCATATGATCAAGACCCGAATGGGGAGCCCCCGATCTCGGTGCTCCGTTACCGCCGCGCCCTGCGGGCGGCGATCGATGTCGGGCCCGAGTTCGTGGCAGAGCAGGGAATGCCCAGGTCAGGGGCGGAAGCCAAGGCATACTCGGCAGGCGTGCGCGACGCGCTGGACACGGTCGTGGGCGCTATCGCACGGGGAATCGAGCGTGTCCAGGACCCGGCCCCCCCGGCCGACGAGCCCCCGCGGACCGAGAAGTGACTGGTACGACACCCCCGGAGCGGGGCATACGGGTTCAGGGGGAAGACCGACCGACGCCGGACGAGCCAGGTGGGCCGGACGGGGCTGCCGGACGCTTCCAGCAGGCAGGAGGAGCGCTCGTGTGGGACGAGGAACGGTCCGACGACGACCGTGACATCGGTTGGGGTGACGACCAGGGCTGGTCGGAGGGGGAACTGGATGCCGACCTCGAGCGGTTGCGTGCCGAGCGCCCTCCGCACCACATCGAACGGGACGTCCGCTGACGTGCGCGAGGACGGGACCAAGACGTCGCTGCGCGCACGCCTGCTCGCGGCGCGAGCGGGCCGGCTCGCTGGTACGGACCACCCTGTCGTCGCGGGGGCGGCCGAGACGAACGGCGCCGCGACGACGGCTCGGCGGATCCTCGATCTCCCGGAGGTCGCCTCGGCCCGCTGGGTCGCGGCCTACGCGAGTCTGCCCGGCGAGCCCGAGACCGGCCGTCTGCTCGGACGGCTCAGGGAGAGGGGGATACGGGTGCTGCTGCCGTCCATGCGGCCCGATCTCGATCTGGATTTCCGGGAGTACACGGGCGCGCTGATCGCCGGCGCGTTCGGTACCCGCGAGCCGCCTCTCGGTGCGGCCGTCTTCGATCTCGACCAGGCGGATGTGATCATTGTCCCGGCGCTGGCGGTCGACGCGCACGGCCGCCGGCTCGGTCGTGGCGGGGGGTCCTATGACCGGGCGTTGCGGCGGGCGAGGCCGGACGCCCTGTTCGTGGCTGTCGTGCACGACAACGAACTGGTTGATCGTGTTCCCACCGAGGCGCATGACGTCGCCGTTCATGTCGTTGTCACGCCGAGAGTCACGTTGCGTTGCGAGACGGTCGATGGCATGCAGAGTCAATGCTCACAGTGATGCTTTGGGGTGCGTGATGTCCGCTGTGTCACTTCGGAGTGTCACTCCGCGGAGCGAAGGCCGAAAGATCATGCTCTGTGGACGGGGGCCCGCGGGCTGACCTGGAGAGACCTGGAGAGACCTGGAGGGGGGTGTCCGGAGAGTAGGGCGCCGGGCTGTTCGCGGCTCTCGGGGTGCTCTTGGAACGCGCGGGGCGCGTCTCGGGTTAGAGTTAGCAGTCGTCGAAGTCGAGTGCTAACTCCGGGGAGGAGTCCGTGCCGCGCTACGAGTACCGCTGCACCGCATGCGATCGTGACCTCGAGGTTGTGCAGAGTTTCCATGACGCGGCGCTGACCGAGTGCCCCACCTGTAGCGGCAGACTGCGCCGGGTGTTCAGTTCGGTCGGGGTCGTGTTCAAGGGCTCCGGTTTCTACAAGACCGACAGCCGGTCCGGTAGTGGCGGTGGCGCCCGGGACAGAGCGAAGGACAAGACCGGCAAGGATGCCGGTGTTGGTACGTCGAGCAAGGAGACAGTGGGCGCTGGTGCCGCCGCCAGCGGCTCGGCGGAGGGCTCGTCGAGCGCGTCCAGCTCGTCGGCCTCCACCGGCTCATCGGCCTCCAGCAGCTCGTCGGCGTCTACCAGTTCGTCGTCGTCGGGATCGTCCGCTTCGGGTACCGCCGCGGCCTGAGGGCCGGCTGCTGCCACGCACGTCCTCGGGTGTCGCGGCGCTCCGGTCGCGAGTCGCTATCCACAGGTTATGACGCTGGATGGCGCTCCGCCGCGAGTTGTCCACAGCGCGCGGCCGAGCGATGACGCCGGTTCGCCGGACGACTAACGTGATCTTCGTTCTGTCGGACGATGATCGCGGAGGTCATGATGTCGCTCGTCGGACGCCAGGCGGTCCGTCCTGGATACAGGCGCGCCTGGCGGATCGCGGTCGGCGCACGACGTCGGGTGCTGGCGGCTGTTCTCGCCGCTTCGGCCATGCTTTTCGCCGTCGCGGCGGTGCGTCCGGCACGGCCGCCGTCCCCGACGCCGGTGGTGGTCGCGGCCGCTGATCTGGCGGGTGGGGCCATCATGGCGGCGACCGACGTCCGGACGGCGTCGTTGCCGACGGACGTTGTACCGGCTGGCGCCGTACGCAGCCCGCGGGATGTGGTCGGACGCACGCTGACGGCTGCGGTTCGACAGGGCGAACCGATCACCGATGCGCGCGTCCTCGGCCCCGGGCTGATCACACGGAGGCAGGCGGCGGCTGGCCTGGTGGCCGCGCCGGTGCGTATCACCGACGCCGGCTCGGTCCTGTTCCTGCGTGTCGGCGATCATGTGAACGTACTGGCAGCCGCCACCGACGTCGGTGGCATGCCGCTGTCGCAGCCGTGGGATGGGACGACAGCTGTGGACCAGCCCGCGGGCCGCCCCACGGATCGTGCCGGGCCCGCCGCCGAGGGGCCGGTGACGCCATCGGCGCTGGCCCCGCACGCGCAGGTCCCGCGCGCGGAGGTGGTTGCCTCCGACGTCGTCGTTCTCGCGCTTCCCGGGGCCGGGGAAACGGCGCAACGCGCTCCCGGCACGGAAGAAGGCGCACTGGTCATCGTTGCCACGACCGCCGGGGTGGCTGCCGCGCTCGCGGGCGCGGCGGTGCACGCCAGGCTGTCAGTGACCGTGCTGGGCGGGCCGTCCATGACCGATACACCGTGATCGGCACACCGTGACCGGATCCGGTGGTGTCGATTTTCGCGATCAACTACGCTATGAAGTTAAGACAAAACGGAAAGTTTTAACCCGGTGTACGAGGCTCGGGCTGTGCGTGCTTGTATCGGGCTTGTCGGCCGAGCGGGCTTTGGCCGCCCCGGCACGGGACTGTTCGCGACAACTGATCCGTGCCGTTGGTAACTCGGCCTGGTAACTGGGCCGCAGCGGAGCGGCCCAGAGACACACAGGAGGGAACGACGATGGGTGTCTCCATCGACGATGGTGCCTGTGGCGCGTGGCAGCGCGTGCCCGAGGAGGTCGTCTGCCGGTTCGAGGGCCTCCCGGGAGCGGCGTACGAAGTGCCGGACGAGGTCACGTGCGCCCTGGAGAGCGGGCATCCGGACAGGCACATGGCCGTTCTCCAGGGCTGGGGGAATCAGGAGGCGTGGCTGGTCTGGAGCACACCCGCGACGGTCACCGCGCCTGGGTGCCGCGCCGAGGGCCTCACCTGCCTGCTGTCGGCGGGACACGTCGGTCGTCATCATGTGATCATGACTGACGTGGTGGAGGACGAAGGCCCCTACTGGTGCGACAGCCGCGCCGACCTTGAAACGCGGCGTGTGCGTACCTGACGGCTGGTCGGCGCGGACCGTCGTGCTCACCCGTGGCCGGCGGCCTCGTCCGCGCCGTCCACGCTGAAGATCAGAACGACGTCGGTGTCGCTGGCGAAGTCAACGAGACGGGCGTGGGCGGGCAGCCTGCCGAGCAGCCAGGAAAGATCGAAAACGGTGGTCCCTTCGCAGATCGTGACGGCGTGCTCGGGTGACGCGGGGCTGTCCGGGCGTGGGCGTGGCGGGTCGTTGCTTGCCGCCCGTGGCTGGTCGCCGGGCTCGCGGGCGGCACACGCGGCGGCGGTGAGGGCCGCGGCAAGGCGGTGGGCCTCCTGCGCAGCCAGGTACGTGGCGTGGTCGGTACCGGGCAGCGGCGACCGGACACGGAGCAGGATCGTCGCCGGCCCGATACCGGTACCGGGCTGGACGCCGATGCTGATCTGAGCGCCGTCGGCCCGGCTGACGAGGGTGGACACTCGGTCGTTCCCTGATCGGGACTGTGCTGCTGCGTTGGTCATGTGACCAGCGTCGTTGGTGATGGTTGCCGGATCCATCCCGTTAGACGGGGAGTTTTACTGGCTTGTCTGTTTTTGTGCTGATATATTCGCCTGTCGGGAGCCCATCTGTCGCCAGTGGCCCCGTCACGAGGGGCGGGTCGCGTTGGGCGGCTCGCTGGGCAGGTCACCGAGCCGGTCACGGTCGGCCGCGGGGAGCCACGGTTGTTCATGGCGGTTGCCCGCAAGGGGCCGTGGTTGTGCGCAAGGAGACAGTGTGGATTTTCGCGGTTCGGGGTAGAGCCGGGGGTGTCACGCCCGATCAGGGGCGGGCAGCGACGTGGGAGCGCACCGGCCAGCTCCCGTGCCGCTGGGGACGTCCGGTCGGTCCGGGAGCCATGTATCCCAGCGTTCGTGTCGAGGTGAGTGGCCGGCAGGCCATGGTCGTCCGTCCCATCGGTGACGTTGACTACTCTTCGCTGGAACCTCTGCGCGAAGCGCTGCTGGACGCGCGGATCGCCGGGGCCAGGGACATCATCGTGGACCTCGCCGAGGTCAGCTTCATGGACTCGCAGGGCCTCGCCGTGATTCTTTTTGCGCATCAGCGCCAGCGTTCCGTCGGCGGTCGTCTCATTCTGCGCAGCCCCAGCGAGGAGATCACTCGGTTGCTGCGTGTCACCAATGTTGCCCATGTCATCGACGTCGAGAGCGCGAACAGCCAGCGTGGCCCCGCTGCTCCACACCCTGGGGAGCATGCCGGGGGGCGTACCGGGGGAGAGGTCCCCCGGCGTTCCCAGTGGCGCGGATAGGCTCGCGGACACACTGCCCGGCGTGTTCCGCGGCCCCGGCGTAGCCGGCCGGACGCATCACGGAACGTCCCGACGCCCAGCCCCGCCGTCGGGGCTGACCACCGTCCGCGCCGCTGGCCGCGACATTTTCGCGGCTTCGCCCGGCGGGCGCCGACGGTCGTCGGCGCGAACAGCGGACACGAACAGCGGACGCCGGTGGGCCAGGGGAGGCCCATGCCGCCGGGCTACCGGTTTGCCGTGGCGCGGGCGTGTCGCGGCGGCCGGGGCCCACCCGCCGCGACCTGCGCGGCCGCTTCGCCCGATCCCGGATGTGTTCTGATCAGCGTCCGTTTCGCGTCCGCTCCCATTCATCTTTCGTTCATTCTGAATCGCTTCGATTCTCGCCGGCACCCCGGTCCGGGGGCGGACGGAGCAGCGCTGTTGCGCTGAAGTCGAAGGGTCGCTTTGTGAACATAAGGAAGCGTCAGGTCGCGGTCGTGGGCCTTGCGATGTCGGCGGTGCTGGGGGTGGCCGCCTGCGGTTCCGACAACGAGGAGGTGGCGACGCCGGGAGGCGGCAGCACCACGTCCGCGATCTCCTGCGCGACAGGGTCGATCACCGCGTCGGGCTCCTCGGCGCAGAAGAACGCGATAGACGAGTGGGTGAAGAAATACCAGCAGGCGTGTGCCAGTTCGTCGATCAACTACCAGTCGGTCGGCTCCGCCGCGGGCAGGCAGGCGTTCGTCGACGGCCAGACGGCGTTCGCGGGTTCGGATTCGTCGATCAAGGATGACCAGGCGGCCAACGCGGCCAAGCGCTGCACCGGCGGCCAGCTCGTCGACCTGCCCATGGTCGCCGGCCCGGTAGCCGTGATCTACAACCTCGCCGAGGTGAAGGACCTGCAGCTCAGTGCCCCGACGCTGGCGAAGATCTATTCTGGTGCGGTCACCAGGTGGAACGACCCCGTGATCGCGGCTGACAACCCCGGGGCCTCCCTGCCGGACAAGGCGGTCGTCTCGGTGCACCGCTCCGACGGCTCGGGCACCACGGACAACTTCACCAAGTACCTCGACGGCGTCGCCAAGGCCGACTGGACGCACGGGTCCGGCTCCGACTGGAAGGCCCAGGGCGGCCAGGGCTCCAAGGGCAGCGACGGGGTGACCCAGACCGTCAAGTCGACCACCGGCGCCATCGGCTACGTCGAGCTGTCCTACGCGGAGAACGCCGCCCTGTCGACAGCAAAGATCAAAAATGGTGCCGGTGAGTACGTCACGGTCAGCACGGACGCCGCGTCCAAGGGCCTGGGCACAGCCAAGATCGCCGAAGGCAACGACCTGAAACTGACCTTCGACTACGCCGCGGCGACATCCGGCGCGTACCCGATCTACCTGGTCACCTACGAGATCACCTGCACCAAGGGCCTGCCCGCGGACCAGGCCGCGCTGGTGAAGTCCTTCCTGACCTACACCTCCTCCGCGGACGGTCAGGCCGCTATCGCCAACCTCGGTTACGCTCCGCTCCCGAGTGGGCTTGCAGCGAGGGTGCGCTCGGCCGTAGCGACAATTTCATGATTCTGAAACGGCGATCCGGTACCCACAAGTCCTGACCGGACGATCCATCGCTGTGCCCGCCCGCCCGCCGCGTGAGGCGGGCGGGCGGGCACACTGCCTGACACAACCTGTTGAGAGGCATGATGAGCAGTGAGCCGGACGGCCCCCGGAAAGGCTCGCCGGGGAACGACGCCGCCGTGGCCACGGCGGAGCCCACCAACAGCAGCGACGGCGCCCGGGCCAGACCCATGGACGCCCTGTTCAAAAACCTGACCCGGTCGGCCGGTCTCGGCCTTCTCGCGCTCATCGCCGCGATCGCGGCCTTTCTGGTGCTGGAGGCGACGGACGCCCTCAGCGCCAACACCGGCAACTTCCTGACTACCACGGAGTGGTTCCCGAACGGCTCGCCGCCGGTCTTCGGAGTCGCGGCCCTGCTGTTCGGCACGCTGCTCACGGCCGTCATAGCAATGGCCATCGCCGTGCCGGTGGCGGTCGGCATCGCACTGTTCATCACGGTGTACGCGCCTCGCCGGTTCGCGGCCCCGCTGGCGTTCGTCGTGGACCTGCTCGCCGCCGTCCCCAGCGTCATCTTCGGGCTGTGGGGCCTGATCGTGCTCGTCCCGCGCATGGAGGGCGTCCAGAAGTTCCTCACCGACTATTTCGGCTGGATTCCGCTGTTCGCCACCGACAACAGCGTTGTCGGACGTTCGATCTTCGTCGCGTCGGTCGTCCTGGCCATCATGATCCTGCCGATCGTCGCAGCCCTCTCCCGGGAGGTCTTCCTCCAGGTGCCGATCGCGCACCGGGAGGCCGCTCTCGCTCTCGGCGCGACCCGGTGGGAAATGATCCGCACGGCGGTGCTCCCGTACGGCCGGCCGGGAGTCATCAGCGCGTCGATGCTCGGGCTCGGGCGCGCGATGGGGGAGACGATCGCGGTCGCCCTGGTACTGCCCGCGTCCTTCGGCATCTCCTGGCAGATCCTGTCGCCGGCCGGCAACACCATCGCCGCGAACGTGGCGAACGGCTTTGCCGAGGCCAACAGCGTCGGTCGCGGAGCGCTCATCGCCTCCGGTCTCGTCCTGTTCGTCGTCACTATGATCGTCAATATGATCGCCCGGGCCATCATCGCCCGCCGACGTGAATTCTCAGGTGCCGCCGCATGAGTACATCGACTGCCGCCATGGCCGCCGCCCCCGGTGGCCTGCATCTGGTCGGCCGACGGCTGCCGCGGGCGGTGTTCCCCGCGATCGGCGCCGGTGCCGTCGCCGCCACCGTCGTGCTGTACGTGCTGGCCCCGATAACGAGCCGGATCCAGTTCGTGCTGATCGCCGGGGCGCTCTACCTGATCGGCCAGACCGTGGCGTCGATCGCCGTCGAGGGCTCCCGGCGGGCCACCGACCGTGGCGTCACCACCCTGGTGTACCTCGCCTTCCTGCTCGCGGTCATCCCGCTGGTCGCGGTGTTGGCGAGCGTGATCTCCAAGGGCGCGCAACGCGTCGACGTCAATTTCCTCACCCACTCCATGCGGAACATCGGGGCGCGGGACGCCGGCGGCGGCATCTACCACGCCCTGATCGGGACCCTGGAACAGATCGCCCTGGCCAGCCTTCTCGCCGTTCCGTTCAGCCTGCTGGTAGCGATCTACCTGGTCGAGTACGGCCGGGGCCGGATCAGCCGGACCATCAGTTTCTTCGTGGACGTGCTGACCGGCCTGCCCTCCGTCATCGCCGGTCTGTTCATCCTGGCGTTCTACATCCTCGCGCTCGAGCAGAAGCCAACCGGTTTCGCCGGCGCGCTCGCCCTGACGATCCTGATGATCCCCGTTGTGGTGCGCTCCGCCGAGGAGATGCTCAAGCTCGTCCCGAACGATCTTCGGGAGGCCAGCTACGCGCTCGGTGTCAGCCGGTGGCGGACGATCGTCAAGGTCGTGCTCCCGACCGCGCTGCCGGGGATCGTCACCGGGGTGATGCTCGCGGTGGCCAGGGTCGCCGGTGAGACCGCGCCGCTGCTGCTGACCATCTTCGGGACCGACTCCATCAACTTCAACCCGTTCTCCGGCCCGCAGTCGGCGCTGCCGCTGTACATCTACTCGCAGGCCGGCCAGCCGCAACAGGTCGCCATCGACCGGGCCTGGGGTGCCGCGCTGACGCTCATCGTCCTGGTGATGCTGCTCAACGCGGCCGCGCGACTGATCGCCCGGCTGGCCAGGGTCCGGTGATGCTTTCCTCTCCTGCCCC
>NZ_CEVIVC010000077.1:1448-6524 GCF_982290645.1 Protofrankia sp. CiP1_Cm_nod4 | reverse complement strand
GCCGTCCATGCCGTCCGTCGAACGACCGAAGCGCGAGAAGCCGAGGTAACCCATGGCCACCCGTATCGATGTCTCCGGGCTGACCGCCTACTACGGAAAGTTCAGGGCCGTCTCCGACATCCACTTCAGCATCGAGCCGAAGAGCGTCACCGCGTTCATCGGGCCGTCCGGCTGCGGCAAGTCCACGGTGCTGCGCACGCTCAACCGCATGCACGAGGTGCTGCCCGCGGCCCGGGTCGAGGGCCGGGTGCTCCTCGACGGCGAGGACCTCTACGGGCCGGGGGTCGACCCGGTGAACGTGCGCCGCGCCGTCGGGATGGTCTTCCAGCGGCCGAACCCCTTCCCGACGATGTCCATCTACGACAACGTCGTCGCCGGGCTGAAGCTCAACGGCACCCGCAAGAAGTCGCTGCTCGACGAACGGGCCGAGGAGTCGCTGCGCGGCGCTAACCTGTGGGAGGAGGTCAAGGACCGGCTCGGCCGGCCCGGCGCGGGCCTGTCCGGCGGCCAGCAGCAGCGCCTGTGCATCGCCCGGGCCATCGCCGTCGAACCGCAGGTGCTGCTCATGGACGAGCCGTGCTCCGCCCTCGACCCCATCTCCACCCTGGCCATCGAGGATCTGATCACCAAACTCAAGTCCAGCTACACGATCGTCATCGTGACCCACAACATGCAGCAGGCCGCCCGGGTCAGCGACACCACGGCGTTCTTCACCCTGGACCGGACCGGCGACCCCGGCCGGCTGGTGGAGATGGACCGGACCGAGAAGATCTTCTCCAATCCGACGGAGAAGCGTACGGAGGAGTACATCACCGGACGCTTCGGCTGAGCCGGTCCCCGTCGTGTCCGTAAGCCCTGTCGTGGCCGCGGGCCACTCCGCAAGCCCTGTCGTGGCCACAGGCCACTCCGCAAGCCCTGTCGTGGCCACAGGCCACTCCGCAAGCCCTGTCGTGGCCGCGGGCCACTCCGCGGGCCGTTGTGGAGCCGTCACGATCCCTTGGATGCGTCCTGTGCGGCCAGCTGATGACGAGTCCGTGCCGGTGGAGCGGTGCCGTGCGGTCGACGAGCCCACGGCGGCCGGCCCGCCGCGTCCACCGGTGCCGGTGCCGGTGCCGGGCCCGCTGGCGCCTGGTCTGCTGTCGGTACCGGTGACGTCGGGCTCAGCAGCGCCGCCGGGCCCGACACTGCTGGTCGCCGACGCCGCCGCGGACACCGAACTGCTCACCGCCCTCGCCGACGAGGGCATGGGGGTCAGCGTCGTCCCCGACGGTGCCCGGGCGCTGCTGGAGATCGGCCGTCTCGCGCCAGCGGTGCTGCTGATCTCCGCCCGGCTGCCGATCGTGGACGGGGTGACGGTCGTACGGACCGTCCGTACCCGGGACGACATGCCGATCCTGCTCGGGGTCGGCCCGCAGGACCGGCGGCAGGCGGCGGCGGGGCTCGCGGCCGGCGCGAGTGCCTGCGTCGCCAAGCCCTACCGGGTCAACGAGGTCCTGGCCCTGGCCCGGTCCATGCGGGGGAGCGACCTGGAGCGGGCCTGGCCCACGGTGCTGCGAGCCGGAGCGATCACCCTGAACCTCGCCGCCTACGACGTGTGGGTGGACGGCATCCCGGTGCGGCTGCCGCCGCGGGAGTTCAGGCTCCTGCGGATCCTGCTGGAGCAGGCCGGATCCGTGGTCACCCACCAGACGCTGCTCGAGCGTGTCTGGGGCACGAGCAGCCACGAGACGAACACGCTCGCCGTGCACATCCGCCGGCTGCGCGGCCGCCTGGGGGATACGGGGAAGGCGGGGAAACCCCGGCTGATCGAGAGCGTCCGCGGTGTGGGCTACCGCCTCCGCCTCGCGGACAGCCCGATGCCCGGCCCCTGACCCGATGCCCGGCCCCTGACCCCGCCGCCCACCGGGGCGGTCGCGGGCTGGCGGGACGTTACGCAACCGGGCGGGAGCCAGGACGCCTGTTGCGTAACCGTGTGGTGAGCGTGATCGTGCCCCGTCGACCGGGTGGCTCAGAGCCGGTCGGGCCCGGATCCGGGCTGGGCCTCCGGTTCGCGCAGGTAGGAGATGTCGCAGTGGTGGGGGGTGAAGCCGAGGGTCTCGTAGAGGCGTACCGCCGGGCGGTTGGTGTCGTCGACGTAGAGCATCACCGTGGCCAGGCCACGGTCGCGCAGGTGGTGCAGGCCGATCAGGGTCAGTACCCGGCCGAGCCCGCGTCCGGCGGCGGTGGGCGCGACCCCGACGACGTACACCTCGCCGATGCCCGCCTCCACCTTCGTCCAGTGGAAGCCGACGAGCTGGCCCGCCGCTTCGGCGAGGAAGAAGCCCGCCGGGTCGAACCACGGCTCGGCCTCGCGCAGCCGGAGATCCTCCACCGTCCAGCGTCCCTGTTCCGGATGGTCCGCGAAGGCGGCGCTGTTGACCGCCACCCACGCGTCCTCGTCCTGCCCTGGGACGAAGGCCCGGATGGTCACCCCGGGCGGGGGCGTCACGTCCGGGAGAGGCGGGGCCTCGTGACCGGGGATGTGGCCGGGAGCGTGACCGGTGGGGTGGCCGGGGTGTGCCCTGCGTCCGTCAGGGGAGACCGGGGCGGGCAGCGCGCGGCGCATCTGCCAGAGCACCCGCTGCCGGCTGAAGCCGTACCTGTCCGCCAGGGCTGCCGCCGCGGGCGTGTCGCCGTGCGCCCAGACGTGCAGGTCCGCGCCGGCCTGGTCGGCGGCCGTGGTCAGGGCGGCCAGCAGGTGGCCGCCGACACCCTGACGGCGTCGGGCGGGGTGCACGACGACCTCCGCCTGCCAGCCGTGGGCATCAGGGGTGGCCAGGTAGGCGTATCCGGCGATCGTTCCGGCGTCGTCGTCATGGGCGGTCCCTGCGCTGTTCTGGGAGGCCGACGTCTCGTCGTCCTGGGATGCCGTGCCGGCTGGGACGGTCGGGACGGCTGGGACGGCTGTGCCGGTCGGGACACCGGTTGGGACGGCTGTGCCGGTCGGGCCTGCCGTGCCGGCTGTGCCGGTTGGGACGGCCGGGGGCGCCGCGGGGCCCGGGACGGTGACGATCAGGTGTTGCGCGGCGGTCAGTGGCTGTGTCGTCAGCCGTAACGCGGCGTCGTCGGACAGTGGGCCGGCTCCGTCGGCCGCCGTGGCCGTGGCAGCCAGCTGCCGCAGGTCGTCCACTGTCCGGGGAGTCAGGTGCCGCGTCCAGCGCAGTCTCATTCCCGCGACATTAGGGCGTTCCGTACTGGTTTTCATCCGGGTGGGCCTGCCGCGGCCGGAGATTTCCCGGTCCGGTCATGAATCCGGCTTGATCACATTGTTGGCTGGATCGCAGCACCGGCCGGATATCGGGCGACGCCGTGCCGGCGGGAGCCCCGGCGCACGGGCACCTGCTGGTCACGGCGTCCGACGGGCGTGCCGTGCCCGTCCAGGAGTGACACCGTACGCTTTCTCGCGCCGAGGTCCTCGCCATGTCGCGAAACAGCCCGGAGGTCCGGGTAAAGCGACGTGACCGGTCCGGTGGCCCCGGACTCCGGCTGGAACCACCCGGACCCTGGCCGGCACTACACGCGTTCGGGAGTACGTATTACTTCCCGGCTGTTGGAGCCGGGCACCGCCTCGCCGCCGGGCAGCGGGGCGATCGGGGGAGCGACGAACTTGTAACCGACGTGCCGCACGGTGCCGATCATCGATTCGTGCTCCGGGCCGAGCTTGGCCCGCAGGCGACGCACGTGGACGTCGACGGTCCGGGTGCCGCCGTAGTAGTCGTAGCCCCAGACCTCCTGCAGGAGCTGGGCGCGGGTGAAGACCCGGCCCGGGTGCTGCGCGAGGTACTTCAGCAGCTCGAACTCCTTGAAGGTGAGCTCAAGCGGACGGCCACGCAGCTTGGCCGAGTAGGTGGTCTCGTCCACCGACAGGTCGCCAGAGCGGATGACGCCGGCCTCGGCGGTGCCGCCGGCGGTCGCCACCCGGCCGATCGCGAGCCGCAGCCGCGCCTCGACCTCGGCTGGCCCGGCGCTGTCGAGCACCACGTCGTCGACGCCCCAGTCGGCTGACACGGCGGCCAGTCCGCCTTCGGTGACGAGGGCGAGCAGCGCGGTGGTGAGCCCGGTCGTGCGCAGCAGGCGGCACAGGCCACGGGCGACAACCAGTTCCCGGCGCCCGTCCACCACCACGACATCCACCGGGGGTGCGTCAAGGAGTGCGCTGGCCTCAAGCGGAGCGACACGAACGGTGTGGGTCAGGAGCCCGAGCGAGGGAAAGGACTCCGCGGATGGTCCGGGGGCGTTGGTGAGCAACAGGACGACGCTCAAGTTGACTCCTCCAGGGTTCGGTTGCGATGTTGGGGCAGCGTCGACCCACGGATACCTTGCGGTCGGTTCGCGTTCCACGGCCGTCATGGGCGCGAAACGAAGACCGGCCTGTGGGGAGGATAGCGGAGTGTCGTACTCCACTCCTACCGCATGAGGAGTTCTCCCCGCTGTGGGCGCTGAGATTCTCGCCACGGTCCATCGTTACCGTGATCGTTCCGTAACCGGCCAAGATTTTGATCTTGATGGCACCGCCGCTCGTGGCTTTTCCGGATTTCGTGGCAGGCCCCCGGTAGAGGCCGGCTCCGACGGCATCGGGCGTTGTGCCGACACGCCCGCGACCGGCCCGCGCGACCCTGGCCAGCCCCGGGCCGGATGCACCCTTGGTGATCGCGATGCCTCCAGGGAGACCGGTGTGGCCGACGGCGGGAGGGGGTGCCGGTGGCCCGCGTGACTGTCCGCTACTGGGCCGCCGCCCGGCACGCGGCGGGCGTGCCCGAGGAGCGGCAGGACGCCGAGACCCTTGCGCACCTGCTGGCAACCGTGGCGAAACGTCACCCGGGCGCACTCGCGGAGCTGTTGGCCCACTGCGCGTTCCTGGTGGACGACCTGCCGGTCGGGCGCCGCGATCATGCTGACGTGGCGCTCACGGACGGTGCCGTCGTGGAGGTGCTGCCGCCGTTCGCCGGTGGGTGAACCGTCCTGCCCCGGGCTCGTCCCGCCCGGTAGGGCCCCGGGACGGCCACGCTCGCCGGCCGCGAGCCGCTCCGGCCGACG
>NZ_CEVIVC010000077.1:0-1398 GCF_982290645.1 Protofrankia sp. CiP1_Cm_nod4 | reverse complement strand
CCGATGCCCGCCGGGGGCATACGGCGACAGGTGCCCGGACGGACCGCCCACCCAGGCGTGCATACGGCTGTCCATCCGGCTGTCCATCCGGGTGTCCACCTGGGTGTCCACCTGGGTGTTTCGCCCGGTTCGCCGCTGTCGTCCGCGACCGCCCACGGCAGCCATGGGAACATGGGGACGTGTACGCCCGCGGAGGCAGGACGGTCCTCAGGACGAAGCCGGCCGGCACGCCGGTGGACAGTCACCCGCGGCGACCGGGCTGCCCGCGGACGCCTCTCACCGGCATCTGCGTCGCCGTCGCCGCTGCCGTACCGGTGCTCGCCGCGACCGTGGGGCGGCTTCCGCTCGCCGCCGTCATCGCCGTCGAAGGGGTCCTGCTCGGCCGGGCCTGGGTGCGGGCGCTCGGGGCGTCGACCGGGACCCTCGCGATCGTGCTGGTGGCGGCGCTGGCCGCGGACGTCACCGCCGCGCTGACCGATTCCGACGGGATCGGGAACCTGGCCGGGGTCATCGGCCCCGCCGTGGTGGCGGTCATCCTCGTCCAGCTGGCCAGACGGCGCGGGGGTGCGCGGGCCGCCGGTGCTTCGCCGTGGGCCGGGCCGCCAGCGGCGACCGGGGCCCGGCAGCAGTATGATCATGTTCTTTCCGCGCCGCCGGTGAGACGGCTGCTCGGGGCAGGGGAGCGGCGGGCCACCGCCCGCCGTCACGGCTCCCCGGTGGGACGGGCGGCGACGGTCACGGTCGACATGGCCGCGGGCCTGAGCGGAGTGGTTCTGGTCGCCCTGCTGGCCGGCTGCCTGAACGTGGCCGCCATCCGGGCGCCGGACGGCCGGCTGGTCGGCCCCGCGGTGCTGGCCGCCGGTCTGCTGGGTGCGGGTACGGCCGTCCTCGTCACACGGCTGTGTGCCGCGATGCCGCGCACGGGTGCGCTCACCGGGCCGGGAGGAGCGGCGGGGCCCACCGGGTGGGGCCGGGCCCGCCCCGGGCCGCGGGCCGGTGGGCCGGCCGGGCTGGCTGTCGCGCCGGCCGTCGGGCTCGCCGCCGGTACCGGCGCGGGTGCTCTCCTCGGCGGCTTCGCGGACGGTCCGGCCGCCTGGGAGGCGGCGCTGATCGCGGTCGCCGCCGCCGTGGCAGCGGTTGTCGCCGACCGTGCCGTCGCCCGCGCGGCCACCGAGATCCGCGCCGAGCCCGTGGCCGAGCCGGGCGGCGCGGCAGCGCCCGCCGACATCCCCGGGCAGGCACCCCAGCACGACGGCCATCCTGTCGGGTGGCCGCTGGTAGCGATCCTCCCACTGGCCACGGCCGCCGCGTTCGTGTACGCGGTGGGCCACCTGCTGCTGGGTACCTGACGCCGTGCCCAGGCCGCGCTGAAACAGCCCCACCCGTGAACAGCCCCAC
>NZ_CEVIVC010000076.1:19761-23747 GCF_982290645.1 Protofrankia sp. CiP1_Cm_nod4 | reverse complement strand
CCCGGTGCCGGTGGGCCCGGTGCCGGTGGCGAGGCCGTCCGGGCCGTCCCCACCGCGACCTACCGGCTGCAGCTGAGCATGGAGTTCTCCTTCACCGACGCGGCCGTCATAGTGCCCTACCTGGCCACGCTCGGCGTCACCCACCTGTACTGCTCGCCCGTCCTGGAGGCGGTCGACGGCTCGGCCCACGGCTACGACGTGGTCGACCACGGCCAGATCAGCCCCGAGCTCGGTGGGCAGGCCGGGTTCCGGCGGCTGGTGACCGCGTGCCGCAGGGCCGGGCTCGGCCTGGTGGTGGACCTGGTGCCCAACCACATGGCGGTGGCCGCGCCCGAGCCGGCCAACACGGCCTGGTGGTCGGTGCTGCGCGAGGGCGCCGAGTCGCCGTACGCGTCCTGGTTCGACATCGACTGGGACTCCCCGGAGAACCCCGGGAAGATCGTGGTCCCGGTTCTCGGGGACGCGCTGGGCACCTGCCTCGCCCGCGGCGAGATCCGGCTGGCGACCGACGAGGACGGCGCCTGGGTGATCGTCTACCACGACCACGTGCTGCCCGTCGCCGAGGGGACCGCCGACCCCGACGACGTGGCCGCCACCCTCGAACGCCAGCACTACCGGCTGTGCTTCTGGCGGGTCGCCGGCACCGAGCTGAACTACCGGCGCTTCTTCGACATCACCACCCTCGCCGGCCTGCGCCAGGAGGATCCGGACGTCTTCGCCGCCACCCACCGCCTGATCCTCGACCAGGTCCGGGCCGGCGCGATCGACGGCCTGCGGATCGACCATCCCGACGGCCTCGCCGACCCCGAGGAGTACCTGCGCCGGCTGTCCGAGGCCACCGGGGGCGCGTGGACGGTCGTCGAGAAGATCCTGGAGCCCGGCGAGGCGCTGCCCGACACCTGGGTGTGCGCCGGCACCACCGGCTACGACGCGCTGAACCGGCTCACCCGGCTGTTCATCGACCCGGTCTCGGCCAGGGCGTTCAGCACCCTCTACGCCGAGATCACCGATGTGCGGGCCGACTTCGCCACGATCAGCCGCCGGGCCAAGCTCGACGTGCTCGCCGGCGCCCTGCGCCCCGAACTGGACAGGCTGGCCACCCTCGCCCTGGCCGAGGCCCGGCGGCGGCGCGCGGACCTCACCCGCGTCGGCCTGCACGAGGCGCTGGCCGAGGTACTGGCCGCCTTCCCGGTCTACCGCGCCTACGTCCGGCCGGGCTCGGCGGCGACCCTGGAGGCGCGCGGGCATGTCGTGCGGGCCTGCGCGCGCGCCCGGGAGTCGCTGCCCCTGCGCGCGGGCGAGATCGGCCTCGTCGAGGAGCTGGCCCTGTCCGGCCCGCCGGAGTTCGTCGTCCGCTTCCAGCAGACCGCCGGGCCGGTCATGGCCAAGGGCGTCGAGGACACCGCCTTCTACCGGTACAGCAGGATGATCGCGCTGAACGAGGTCGGCGGCTCCCCCGGCGACTTCCCCGGCTTCCCCGCCGGGCATCCGCACAGCGCGGTGCACGAGTTCCACGAGGCCAACAGCGCCACCCAGCGGGCCTGGCCGCTGACGATGACCACCCTGTCCACGCACGACACCAAACGCTCCGAGGACGTCCGCGCCCGGCTCGCCGTGCTGACCGAGGACCCCGACGGCTGGGGCGGGATCGCCCGCCGCCTGCTCGCCCTCGGCGAACGGCACACCGACATCGAACACGGCTGGCCGGACCGTCCGACGAACTACCTGCTCGCCCAGACCCTCGTCGGGGCCTGGCCGCTGCCGGCCGACCGGGTCCGGCAGTACATGCTCAAGGCTGTCCGCGAGGCAAAGACCCATACGTCCTGGACCGCCCCGCACCCCGGGTACGAGTCGGCGCTGACGAACTACATCGACGCCGTCCTCGACGACCGGGACTACCTCGCGACGCTGGAGACCTACGTCGCGTCCCTGGTGGAGCTCGGGCGCCAGAACTCCCTGGCCCAGAAGCTGCTCCAGCTCATCTCCCCCGGCGTGCCCGACGTCTACCAGGGCCAGGAGCTGTGGGACGCCTCCCTGGTCGACCCGGACAACCGGCGCCCGGTCGCCTTCGGTGAGCGGGCGAAGCTGCTGACCGAGCTCGGCCCCGAATCCGGTGGCCGCAAGCCCCCGCCGCTCGACGACACCGGGGCGGCGAAACTGCTCGTCGTCGCCCGCGCGTTACGGCTGCGCCGGGAACACCCGCAGTGGTTCGGCGCCCAGGCCACCTACCGTCCGCTGTGGGCGTCCGGCTCGGCGGCCGACCACGTGGTCGCCTTCAGCCGCTCGGGCTCGGTGGTAGCCGTGGCGCCACGCCTGGTGCTGGGGCTGCGCCGCGGCGGCGGCTGGCGCGACACCACCCTCTCGCTGCCCGAGGGCCGCTGGACGGACCTGTTCACCGGCCGCCGCCACGACGGCGGCGTCGCCTACGTCCTGCGCCTCCTGCGCGACTTCCCCGTCAGCCTCCTCGTCCGCACCCAGTGAAACCCAGGACGGGCCCGCCGCCATTCTCGTCTTCCAGGTGGGTGGGAGCTGTCCGGGCCAGGACATGCGGTTGATGCGTACCGTGGCCAGCCGGCGACGGTACGGTGGCACCACGGCTACCGGGACATCGCGGCTTCCAGCATCCCTGGGCTTTCCGCGAGAACGGCGGCTGCCAAGGGGCGCTGGGCTGCCGAGGTGCGCTGGGCTGCCGAGGTGCGCTGGCCGAGGCCCTCGCCGGCGGTGGGGTTCAAACGAGACTCTGATTTTCGTCGTCGACCTGCTCGACGTCGGCTGAGGCCGCCCCGGCGGGGCACTGTGCATCGTGGTCTCATGCCTCGCGGCCGGCCGCGGACACGCGTGCCGCGCACTCGAGGATGACGTCGGCGGTGAGCGCGGCATCGTCGAGGCCGGTCTTCCACGACGACACGCTTAACGGTCTTGTCTCAGCCACGCGATGGGTACCCCTGTTGACCATGACGATCATGTCGGTGAGATCGGAGGCTCGCCGGCATCCTGCCCGGGGGCCAGCAGGCCGGCGGGGAGACCGGCCGGTTCGTCCGCCGGGTCTCGGCGACATGAGGCACGGGCCCGGCACAGCAGCGGGGCCCGCCGCGCCCATCCGGTCAGGGCCCGAAAAGAATTCTCTCGTCGCCGCCGCAGAACTCCTTCGTGAGCGCGATCAGCTCGTTGGCCGCGTCCCAGACGTAGCTGGCGTCGGTGGCCCGGTTCCCCTGGACGATGTAGAAACACTCGGTGGTGTCGAGCACCACCTTGGTCTTCTCGACCTGCCGCGTCTCCATCCGACAGATGATCTCGCCGGCGCCGTCGATGTAGCCGTACTCGCCGGCGGGGACCGGCTTGGGCTCCGTCGCGCCCAGCGGCACGAACCGTTCCGCACCGGTTGTGGACGTGAGACGGATGTCCCCGTCCACGGCTGCCAGGTCGTGCGCGCCGAGCGCCAGGCGGGTCCGCAGCGAGACCAGGTTGTAGATGTCGACGAGAAGATTGATCCTGGGCAGCGTCCCGGTCCTGCGGATCAGGCGCAGCAGGTTCTCCGGCGACGCGACGTTCTCCCGGTTCGACCGCCCGACCGCGGTGTGCAGGTCACGGAATCCGGCAAGGACCGGATCACTCTTGAAATCCTCGTTGGACGGAAAGCTCGGAAGACCGGCGAGAGTGCCGGCCAGCAGCGAGTCGAACTGCTCGTCATCCTTCCTGTTGCGCAGGTTCCCCATGACGAAGTAGACGCCCGTCAGCCCCAGGCCCAGAACTTCCTCAGCCGCCTTGAATGTAATTTCCTCGCATCTTTCTCCGATATGGGGACTGACCAGACCGGCCTCCGCAGCACCCATGCCGGAGCTCCTTTTCACGCGATATCACCAATGGCCGGAATCCTCGGCCGCCTCAGCAGAATAGCATGTTCAGTCACCCCCGAAGGGGGGTCCGGACAGCTGGGCATACGTACCTCGTCAACCTGCGAGGACGCGATTTCGAGAACCCGGCGG
>NZ_CEVIVC010000076.1:9522-19324 GCF_982290645.1 Protofrankia sp. CiP1_Cm_nod4 | reverse complement strand
ACCGTGGTATTCAGACAGTATCAGATGGTATGCAAGTGTTATGCGGACGATATCAGGCGGCGGCCTTCGCCTGTAGTTCCTGTAGATCGCAGTAGTCGCGGTAGCTGGTGATCTTTCCGTCGTCGTCGAGTGTCAGGACACCGGCGACGGGGATCGAGACGACGAGGTTGCCGTCGGCGTCCTTGACGTCGTCGACCCGCTCGGTCCAGACGACGTCGCCGGTCTGCCCGATCCGCTTTATGTGAACCTGTATGGTCGCCAGGTTGTACCCGGCCCGGAACTGCTCGAGTAAGGCGATGGCCTCCGCCGGGCCGTGAGTCTCGGGGACGGTGGGGGCGGCGAGCCAGGGCGTGTCGGCGGTGAAGGTGTCGGTGAACGAGGCGAGAAGCTCCTCGTAGCTGACGCTCCAGCGCTTGAAGAAGTTCTCGACGGCGGTGATGTGGCTCATTCTTGACTGACTCCTGGTTCTCGAAGAGGGTGGCCGGTCTCCGAGGGAGAGCATTTCACGGTCGAGACCCGGATGCCCACATGGGACATGCGCTCATGACGGTGAGCGGTGGACGCGGTAGGCGCCGTCGCCGCGGTCAGATCGCCGCGACCGGATCCAGCGGCCCACCAGGAGACGGCAGGCGGTAGACGGACACGTGGGACCGGGATTCGGCGGTGAACTCGGCCCCGCGCCAGTCGGTGTGTCCGGACTCCAGCTCGAACCCGGCCAGCTCGGCCATGAGGTCAAGCTCGGCCGGCCATATATAACGGTGCCGGCTACGGACCAGCCGAGCCCGCCCGCTCCCGTCGAGTCCGGCTCACCGGGCCACGGGCCAAACGGGGCCTCTGTCTGCCACGGCCTGGTCACCGAGCCTATAGGCGATCCCGGGCGACGACGCCCCACGGCCGGGGCACCACGTACAAGCTGTTCCAGACCAGGTTCCTCCCGGTCGAGCGGATCCAGGCGGTGGCCGGATCCGCGGCGCTGGCCGACCCCTGGCTCCTCCCGGTCGAGCGGATCCGGCGCCTCACCGAACGCACCACCATCACCACCACGACCAGCCCCGCCGGCCGCACCATCACCCTGCTGCACGCCTGACACGGCCCCTGGCCGCCGATCCTGTCGGCCGGCCGGCGGACCTTCCATGTGGCATGATCAGCCATTATTGTTTTGATGTCCAACTATCGGCCATCCAAGCAGATATGCCCGAGCCTGGACGTCTGCGCTGGGTGCCCGAGCCTGGATGTCACGGGCCCGGAGTGGACGGGAGGGCCGAAGGCGACGTCGCTGCCGAAGGGGGAACGCCGTGCCGTCAGATTCCCTGCGCATACCTGGCTGGCTGCACTTCCTGGCGGTGGGTTTCCCCAGCCCCAACGTGATCGCGACCAGTGACGGATCCCGCGTGATCTTCGACTCCGGGTTCGGCAGCGACACCTCGCGCATCGAGGACACGCTGGCCACGGCCGGCGGCCCCATCCTCGACCCGCCCGCCACCTTCGCGGCGGCGCACGCACGGTACGAGCGCATGCGCGCGGACCCGCAGCGCGCCGGCTGGCACGCCTGCAAGCGCATCTTCGCGTTCGCCCTGATGATCCGTGACGGCATCCCGCTGGACGACGTCGACATCTATCTGACCCGGCAGCCGTGGCTCGTCGACCATGCGAGCAAGGTGTTCGACACGGATGCCGAGACGCTGGCGGCCGACCTGCTCGCGGAGATGCGGCGTACCGGCGCGGTCGAGGAACGCGGCGGGCGGCTGCGCGCCCGCACGCCACACCGCCCTCCCGCGCCGGGCTGGCTGCCGGGTTCTCCCCGGCGGGACTGGCTACACGAGTTCACCCCGCCTGGGGTGAGGCCGGCAGGGTGATGGTCAGCGGCTCGAACGGCTCGCCCATGGAGTACACGTTGTTGAACAGCCCGGCGCCCTCGGCCAGCAGCCGCACGTCCTCGGCCTCCCAGGTCCGCAGGCCGGACGGTGCCGCGCCGGGCCGCGGGACGAACCGCACCAGGGGAATCCTCGGCTTCGTCCCGGGCTCGGACGGGTCGACGACGTTCAGCTCGGCCTGCGTGCCGCGCAGCACCACGTGCGGGTCGGCGATCCGCACGTACAGCAGCCCGAAATGGCCCTGGAAACGGACGTCGCCACGGAACGCCCAGAAACCGTCGACGCCCTCGGGCGCCGTGGCCGACGGATCCGGCTCGAAGACGAACTCGTCGTTCTCGACGGACCGCGCGCCGTCGCTGGCGCTGCCCTGGCCGTCGGGCATCCGGGCGATGTAGGTGAGGAAGGTCGCCTTGATCCCCCACCGCAGGCCGAGCAGGGGCTCCGCCGCGCTCACCGGGCCACCCCGTGGAGCCCGACGCCATGCCGCCCCGACGACGACCTCTCCGTCACGTCCGTCACACGGCCGCCGGCCAGCAGGCCGAGGTACCGCTCGCCGAGGCGGGCGCCGGCGCGGTAGCCGTACCGGGACGGCGGCTCAAGGCTGTCCCTCCCGTCCTCAGGCACAGCGGTCCGACGCGCCGGCGTCGCCGGACGCTCAGCGAGATCACCTAATTCCATGCCCCGGGCTCCCTTCGGCAGTGAGGCTCCAGACGGTACGAAACTGATCAGCAACATCCGACGTCGATCACGGAAAGCAATGTTCCGGACGCGGGGCAGTACCGGCGGTCACCATCGCCTCGACCGCCTCCGCATCCATGCTCCCGGCCAGCACCTCGCGGCTGTCCGCCCGAGGCCCAGACAGGATCGTGGCACCTGTCCGTAGCATCTGCTCACAGTGAGCGTAGCGACCGGGTGGCCACGCGGTACGGCCGCCGGGCCGGATGGCACCGCCGGGGCGGCGGCGCCCGTCAGAACTCCAGTCGGTAGAAGACCGCCATCCTCCTCAGCGCGGGGACCAGCCTCGCCACCCCGGCCAGCAGACGGTATCCATCTGAAAGCTTATCGTAACCATCGATATCGAAAGCGCCGCTGGCTGTCACGCACCGCAGCCGAGGATCGATCGCCTCGAGCTCCGCGCAGCTGTCCATGCCCCACGAGACGGTTGCCCCCGCGGCCCGGATCGCTCTGTTGAACCGCTGCATCCGGATGCCACGCCTGCTGAACCCGTCGAAGACGAACTGGCCGCCGGGGAAATGGCCCACGATCCGTCGGACAAGCGCCTCGCCCTCGTCCTGCCTGAGATACATCGTCAGGCCCTCGGCGACCACCAGCACCGGCAGATCACCAGGCACCCGTGCCAGCCAGGACGGGTCGGTGACGGACGAGCCGACCGTCTCGTACCCCCCACGCGGCGGATACATCTGCCGGCGCAGGTCGATCACGTCGGGATAGTCCACGTCGAACCACCGCACGCCGGGGCCAGGATCGACGCGGTGGACCCGGGTGTCCAGGCCGCAGCCCAGATGCAACACGGTGCTCGCCGGATGCGCGGCGAGGAACTCGCGGGTCCACCCGTCGAGGTGCCGGGCCCGCAGCGCGACGGCGGTGTGCTCGCCGCGCCGCAGCCCCGTCCTGGTGAAGTCGAAATCGATCCGTCGGACGGTTTCCAGCGCCATCGTGTCGTGCAGGACGGAACGGGGCGACTCGGCGTCGAGCGCCCTGCCGTACAACGTCGCGAGCAGCGTGGCCCTCGCACCCGTGAGGTGCAGCTCCGGCACGGGCACCCATGCTACCGGCCGGCCGGGCTGCCGGCCCGAGGGCAACCGCCGGCCCGAGGAGGTGCGGACCGCGCCCCGGGCCCGCAGCGCGTACACGACGTAGCCGACAAGCAGCGCGGCGCCCATGACCCCGCCGTCGCCAGGCAGGTCAGCGACCGGCTGGGCCATATAGCCGGCTGGGCCATATACATAGCCTGGGAAGAGCTACGAGCTCGCGGCACCTGGGGAGGAGACCAGGCCGCGCCCACGGACGAGCTCTGTGCGCGTCCCGCCATCCCCGCGACCGGGCCCCGCTCGAGGCGGTCCCGACACTCGGCGGCAAGCTCCCGGCCCGCCTCCCAGCAAGCAGGGCGGCGGGCCCGACGAGCCCTCGTCACCACCGCGGCCCCGAGCGGGTGCCGGCTCCGGACCCGCCGCCCGTATACCCACGGCCGGTGCACCGACAAGGAATCGGCGATGCGCCCGGTGGCTGCCGGCCGCCGGGCCGCCTGCCACTATCCGGGCTGACGGACAGCTACCGGGAGCGGCCCCCGTGTACAGGCCCCGATGGTGTGTCACACCAGGAACCGATCCCGATACAGCCTGTATTGAAATATCCGTACGTTATGCCCGTATTCCCTTTTTAACGGTGCGCCTGCGTCCCGCCGGCCACCGCCGCGGCGGCTCCGCTCCCGTCGTGCTCGCCGAACAGGCTGAACCAGCCGAACCAGCCGAACCAGCCGAACGGGCCGAACGGGCCGAACGGGCCGAACGGGCCGAACGGGCCGAACGGGCCGAACACCGCCGACCGCACTGTCGCGCCGGCACCAATTCCGCCCGCCACCCGGCCACCTCCGCCGCTCCGCCTGCCGCTCCACCTCCACCGTGGCTGCCCGCTCCGGCGGACAGCGCTGATCCACTGGTGTGTGCCGGCGGAGGCCGCGATGCCGAGACAGCCGTTCCCGAAACCGCCCCGGCCTGGTTCACACCCCGGAACTTCGACGGCTATACGATCTTAACGTAACCGTGATAGCGGTTTTCGTAGCCGTGCGGGCCGGGGTATCCATTGGCCGAATGGCGGCGCCGCCGGTTACGGCGCCCGGCGAAGTCGAACAGGGCGGCGCCGGCCCCGGGATGGGTGACGAAACGGGCGTGGTCGAGGATCTCCCATTCCGGATGGCGAAGAACGGCCCGCCGACCGCATTGTCGTAGCAGCCCCGGCCGTTCCGGCGGAACGTCGTACGCCATGGGCCGCGCACGGTGCGGCGAATTCTCGAAAAAGATACCGGCCGCCCTGGCCGGAGTGGTGGACGGCGGTGTCGCGGAGTCATACCCGCCGTGTCGGCGGCCGGTTGGCCCCGCCGCTCGGCGGTGGGACACAGGAGACGTCCGCGCTCCAGGACCAGGTCCGGCACCGGGGCGGCACGGCCGCGGCCGACGCGGCCAGGAAGCAGGTGAGCGCGCCGGGCCCAGCGGCCGAGGGCTGTCCCGATGGCCCGGCAGGCCCCCCGGCCCGGCCTGCGCATCGGCCGGGCGGCCTGCTTGCAGCCGCTTGCGACCGCAAGCAGGCCGCCCAGGGCACGCCGTAGATCGTCCGCAACGCTACGTGTACCGCGGCGGGGGCGCGGCCGGCCCGCGGAGCCCCCGTCGTCCGCCGGCGGGACCCGGCCGCGCGCGGCGGCCGCGATCTCGGCACCCGAACCCCCTTCCCGGGAAAATCATCCAAAAAGGCGCGATATGACCAAAATGTGACGACTTCATACGCCTCGCGACGAACACACCGCCCGACCACGGCACGCCCAAGATCGACAACGGATCACTTGACAAACAAAGTCCATAGGGCGTCTGTCACCAGGATCGGACACAGCATTGCCATTTCGTTCTGACCGCTGTAAGAACCGTTGTAAGACAGGAACGAAGTGCGTGTGCGCGATCCACTCCGCGGCCGGGCCACGCAGACGCTGAACCGCGCCCAATCCAGGACGGCCTCGATGATTCATTATGTCATCCGCAAGAGTTCACACCCCGGCGGCGGCCGCCTCGGCCCGGCACTCGGCTACGGACGATGAGCGCCCCGGTCGACGAGTTGATGGAGGCGATCCGCCACGGCCCGAAGGGCCCGCACGTGGGTGCGTTCTTCGACTTCGACGGCACCCTCATCGAGGGCTATTCCGCGCGGGCACTCTACGCGCGACGGTTGCGCAGCTTCGATGTCGGCCCGGACGAGCTGCTACGGATCGCGCTGGCCGCCGTGCGCGGGCCGTTGGACGAGGCGGGCTTCACCTCGCTCCTGGAGACCGGTATGCGCGGCTGGGCCGGACGCACCGAGGAGGAGCTGCTCGCCCTCGGCCGTGAGCTGTTCGCGAGCGAGATCGCCGGTTCGCTGTTCCACAGCGCCTGGCGGCTGGTCCGGACCCACCTCAGCCAGGGCCACACCGTGGTGATCGCCACGTCGGCGACCCGTCTACAGGTCCAGCCGATGGCCGATGAGCTGGGCGTCGAGCACGTCCTGTGCACCGAACTGGAGGAGGAGGGCGGCGTCGTCACGGGACGTGTCGCCGGCCGTGCCCTGTGGGGCGACGGGAAGCTCGCCGCGGTGACCGCCTTCGCCGCCGAGTACGGCATCGACCTCGCGATCAGTCACGCGTACGCCAACGGTGACGAGGACGTGCCCTTCCTCGGCGCGGCCGGCTACCCGCATCCGGTGAACCCGCAGCCGGTGCTGGCCGCCGAGGCGCGGCGGCGGGAATGGCCCCCGCTGGAGTTCACCCGCAAGCACAACCAGCTCGACCCGCTGCCCGCCGTACGGACCGCGGCCATGTTCGGCAGCCTGTTCGCCACGGCGGGGGCCGGGATCGTGGCGGGGGTGCTCGCCCGCGACCGGCGCTACGGCGTCGACCTGATGACGTCGCTGTTCGGGGACGTCGCGTCCGTGCTGGGCAACATCCGCGTCGATGTCGTCGGCGAGCACAACGCGTGGTCGCACCGCCCGGCGGTGTTCCTCATCAACCACCAGAGCACGCTGGTCGACTTCGTGGTCACCTCCCGCGTGCTGCGGCGGGGGTTCACCGCGGTGGCCAAGGCGGAGGTGCGGCGGGTGCCAGTGGTGGGCACCCTGTTCGGGCTGGCCGGGGTCGCGTTCGTGGACCGGGGGAACTCGGCGAAGGCGATCTCGGCGCTGGGGCCGGCGGTCGAGATGCTGCACTCCGGCACGTCGGTGGTCATCGCCCCGGAGGGCACCCGGTCGTTCACCCCGCGGGTGGGCACGTTCAAGAAAGGGGCCTTCCACCTGGCCACGGCCGCCGGGGTGCCGATCGTGCCGATCGTCATCCGCAACGCGGGAGAGATCATGTGGCGCAACGCCCGCACGGCCCGGGAGGGCCGGATCGAGGTGGCCGTCCTGCCCCCGATCCCCACCGAGGGCTGGACCCGCGCCGACATCGACGCGGCGGCCGTCCGTGTGCATGACCTCTATGTCGAGACGTTGGATCACTGGCCCGGCACCGTCAGCGCGGAGCCCGCCGAGGACATGACCGGGAGCCTGCGATGATCCACGCCATCGAGACAGCCCGCGACCTGGTGCCCCGGCCCGGTGGGGCGGCCCCCGGCGAGCTGCGGGCAGGCGACCCGCCCGTGGTCGCCGCGCTGCTCACCAGCCCGGGGTTCCTCAGCGCGCTCGACAGCCTGGCCAGGCGGCTCGGCAAGGACGAGCAGGCCGTGCGCGCGGAGGCGGCCGGCTACCTGCGCGAGATGTCCGCGGTGCACGACCCGGTGGTCGCCGGTACGTGGGAGCGCTTCGCGCGCTGGATGGTGCGCGGGTACGACATCCTCACCGACGACAACGCGCTCGCCGAGCTGCGCCGGCTGGACCGGCGCCACTCGCTGATCTTTCTCATCTCGCACCGGTCGTACCTGGACGAGTTCGCCCTGCCTCCGCTGTTGGTGCGGGCCCGCCTCGACCCCCCCTACGGTCTGGCGGGCGCCAACCTGAACTTCTTCCCGCTCGGCACGATCGCCCGCCGGATCGGCATGGTCCACGTCCGGCGGGCCACGGCGGACATCCCCGTCTACCGGCTCGCCCTGCGCTCCTACGTCGGGCACATGGTGGCCGCGGGGGTCAACCTGATGTGGTCGATCGAGGGCGGACGGACGCGGACCGGGAAGCTGCGCCCTCCGCGCCACGGGCTCCTGCGCTACGTCAGCGACGCGGTGGCGTCGTCCGAACTGGCGGACCCGCTCGTCGTGCCGGTCTCCATCATCTACGACCAGCTGCCGTTGCACGAGGTGGCGCGGATGGCCCAGGAGGCGCGCGGCACCGCCAAGCAGCCGGAGGACCTGCGCTGGCTGATCGGGTACGCGCGCGGCCTGAAGGCACGGCTCGGCGGCATCCACATCGACTTCGGCACGCCGATCCCGCTGCGTGAGCGGCTGCAGGCCTACCGCGTCGACGGGGTGGAGGAGGGACAGCTCGTCGAACGGGTCGCGCTGGAGGTGTGCCACCGCATCAACCGCACCACGCCGGTGACCGCGACCGCGGCCGTCTGCGTCGCCATGCTGGGCGCCGACCGGGCGCTGACGCTCGACGAGGTCTGCGCGACGGTGGCCCCACTCGCGCGGTACCTGAGCCGGCGCGGATGGCCGGTCGCCGCCGCGTCCGACCTGACCGACCGCTCGACGGTGCGGCGCACGCTGCAGGACCTTGTCAGCTCGGGCGTGCTGACCTGCTTCGCCGGCGGGCCGGAGACGGTGTGGGGCATGGGCGCCGACCAGCATCTGGTGGCCGCGGTGTACCGCAACAGCGCCGTGCACGTGCTGCTCGTGCGGGCCATCGCCGAGCTGGCGCTGCTCTCGCTCGCCCGGCACAAGGGCGGCACGCTGCGGATGGCCTGGGAGGACGCGCTGGAGCTGCGGGAGCTGCTCAAGTTCGACTTCTTCTTCGCCGCGCGCGCGGAGTTCGCCGAGGAGCTGTGGAGCGAAGTCGCGATCATGGCAGGCGGGGCGCGCCCGGCCGAGATCAGCCCGGCCGACGCCGAGCGCTGGCTGCGCGACGCGGCGCCGCTGGTGGCGCATCTGGTCCTGCGGCCGTTCATCGACGCCTACCGGATCGTCGCCGAGCAGCTGGTGCTCGACGACGACGCCGCCGAGCTCGACGAGGAGCGTTTCCTCGCCGACTGCCTGGACCTCGGCCGGCAGTGGGCGATGCAGCGTCGGGTGGCGAGCGAGGAGTCGGTGTCCGCGGAGATGTTCCGCACGGCGTTGAAGATGGCCCGCCACCGCGGCCTGCTCGAGCCCGGCGCGAGCCCGCACGAGCTGGTGACCCGGCGGCGCGCGCTCGCGGTCCAGCTCGACCGCGTCCTGCACGACGTGCAGGAGATCGCGGTACTGGGCGCGACGTCCGCGGTGGTACCGCCCGAGCCGAGGGCATCGCAGGAGATCACGACGCTGGGCATGACGCGCACGGTGGTGGCGCCCGAGCCGCAGCCATCGCTACGGAGCGTTTCCGACGGGATCGGAGGCTGATGTGGGATACCTACGTCGTAGAGCGCCGCGGATCGCTGTCATCGGGGCCGGGTCCTGGGGCACCACGGTGGCCGCGATCCTCTCCCGCAGCGCGACGACCACGATCTGGGCCCGGTCGTCCGACGTAGTGAACGATATCGAGAAGAACCAGCGCAACAGCCGCTACACCGGCGACGCGGTCCTCCCCGACGCCCTGCACGCGACGACATCGCTGGAAGAGGCGGTGGTCGACGCGGACACGATCGTGATGGGGGTGCCCTCGCACGGGTTCAGTACGATCCTGGAGCAGGCCGCGCCGTACGCCCGGCCGTGGGTGCCGGTGGTCAGCCTGGTCAAGGGGCTCGAGCAGGAGACCGACCGGCGGATGACCGAGATCGTCGCTGACGTCCTGCCCGGGCATCCCGCGGGTGTGCTCGCCGGGCCGAACATCGCCAGGGAGATTCTCGACGGCTACGCGGCCGCGGCGACGCTCGCGATGCCGGACATGAACGCCGCCGCCCAGCTGGCCGACCTGTTCCGCACGTCCCGCTTCCGGATCTACTCCACCACCGACGTCATCGGGGCCGAGCTGTGCGGGCCGCTGAAGAACGTCTTCGCCATCGCCGCGGGCATGGGCGACGGCGCCGGCGCCGGCCACAACACCAAGGCGAT
>NZ_CEVIVC010000076.1:0-9023 GCF_982290645.1 Protofrankia sp. CiP1_Cm_nod4 | reverse complement strand
ATCACCCGGGCGGTGCGGGAGATGACGCTGCTCGGCGAGGCGATGGGCGGCGAGCCCGTCACGTTCTACGGCCTGGCGGGCACCGGAGACCTCATCGTGACCTGCACGAGCCCACTCAGCCGCAACCGGCGCGTCGGCGAGGCGCTCGGCCGGGGCCAGACGATCGCCCAGGCGATGGCCGGGATGAAACAGGTGGCCGAGGGGGTACGTAGCGCTAGCGTCGTCATGCGGCTCGCGGCCGGGGCAGGCGTCGAGCTGCCGATCGCACGCGAGGTCGACGCTGTGGTCAACCATGGCTCGACGGCCCGCGACGCCTATCGCGGGCTGCTGAAACAGGCCCCTGGCCACGAGGTGAGGGGGACGAGCTGGTGAAGCTGAAGGGTGAGTCATGGTAAATACGAAGTGGGGAATCGTGGCGGCCACGGGCGGTGCCGTCTCCGCGGCGCTGCTGCGGAGACGGCTGTCCCAGGCGGTGCGTGACCAGGAGCCACCGCAGCTCCCCGCGCCCCGGTACCGCGCCGGATCAGGATCGCCCCTGCTGCTGCTGCACGGTGTCGGTGGTACGTGGCGCGCCTGGGACCCGGTGCTGCCGCTGGTGGAGCCGCACCACGACGTCCTCGCCCCGACCCTGCTGGGCCACGGCGGCGGGGAGCCACTCCCGCCCGGCGTCCCGGTCACGCTCGACGTGCTCGTCGACGGGGTGGAGGCCGAGCTCGACCGGGCCGGCTGGGGCCGCGCGCACATCGTCGGCAACTCCCTCGGCGGCTGGATCGCCATCGAGCTGGCCCGCCGCGGCCGCGCCAGCTCACTGGTGCTGTTCAGCCCGGCCGGGGCGTGGACCTCACAACGCCGGATCGCCGCGGTGGCACTGGGTATCCGCCTGTCCGTGGCCACGCTGGCACGCTACTCGGCGTACGCGGACCTGATCGCGGGCAACCCGTTGCTGCGCCGCCTGCTCCTGGCGACGCAGGTGGCACACCCCGAGCGGGTCGACCCGCAGGCGGTGGCCCTGACCATCCGGGCCAGCGCCCACGCCCCCGCCGTCGACCCGCTCCTACGCACCCTGCCGCGCTCCTACCTCCAGCCGCTGCCCGCCGACCATGACTACCCGATACGGGTCGTGTGGGCGCAGCCGGACCGTGTCATCCCCTTCGAGCACTTCGGCGTGCCGATACTGGAACGGCTGCCGGAGGCCGGGCTGATCCATCAGCCGGGCATCGGTCACGTCCCGATGTACGACGAGCCCGCCACGATCGCCGGGCAGATCCTCGAGGTCGCCGCCGGCGTGGACCAGCCGAGACCGAAGACCGTCCCCGTGGACCAGACGAGCTCCCTGGACCAGACGAGGGTGCCGGCCGGACCCAAGGGAGCGGCCCTGTGACCGGCCACAGCCCCCCGGGCCTCGGCGCCGCCCGCTCGAGCTGGGGCGGCCCGGCGGACATGAGCTGGTGGGAAGCGCTGATGTGGCGTGCGGAGGGCGACCTGCGCACCCGCTCCACCGGGGTTCTGGTCGAGATCCTCGACCGGGCCCCGGAGTGGGAGCGTCTGCGTGCGGCCCACGAGCGGCTCACCCTGCGGGTGCCTCGCTTACGCGAGCGGGTGATCGATCCGCTGCTGCCGCTCGTGCCTCCGGCGTGGTCGCCGGACCCGCACTTCGACCTCGACTACCACCTCCAGCGGATCCGGGTGCCCGGCGACGGCTCCAACAGTGAGCTGTTCGAGCTCGCCGCCGCCGCGGCGGCCCGGCCGCTCGACCCGAACCGGCCGCCGTGGGAGGCGACACTCGTCACCGGCCTGCGCGACGGCCGCGCCGGTTACCTGCTGAAGCTGCACCACAGCCTGACCGACGGGCTCGGGCTGATCCAGCTGCTCAGCCTCACCCACGGGCGCGGCCCCGAGCGGGAGGAGCCCGACACAAGCCCGCTCCCGCCACCGCGGCCGGTGGAGACACCCGTCTCGCTGCTGGCCGGGCGGCTGCCGGGCGTCCTGGCCGGGGCCGCGGGCTCGGTGGCCCGGGGCGCCGTGCGGACGCTCGGACGGGTCGCCGCCGACCCGGTCGGCACGGCCGTCGACACGGTCCGCTTCGGGGCGTCGCTGCGCCGCGTACTGGCCCCGCCCGACGTCGAGCGGTCGCCCGTGCTGAACGACGACGGCACCGGCTACCGGCTGATCGCCCACGACGTGCCGCTCGAACGGCTCAAGGCGGCGGGACGGGCCGCGGGCGGCACCGTCAACGACGCGTTCCTGGCCGCGCTGCTGGGCGCGTTCCGCCGGTTCCACGAGCACCACGACGTCGTCGTCGACCAGATACCGATCGGCATGCCGGTGAGCCTGCGCACCGACAACGACCCGATGGGCGGCAACCGGTTCGCCGGGGCCCGGTTCGCCGTCCCGGTGGGCGATCCCGACCCCCGGGTACGGATCGCCGCGATCCGCGCCGCCGTGGCGACGGCCCGCACCGAGCCCGCGATCGGGTTCCTCGACCTCATCGCGCCGGTGCTCGGACGGCTCCCCCGCGCCCTGCTGATCGAGATCGCGGGCAGCATGACCACCGTCTCGGACCTGCAGGCCTCCAACCTCGCCGGCATCGGGCGCAGCCTCTACCTGGCCGGCGCCCGCGTGCTGCGGGTCTACCCGATGGGCCCACGGCCGGGAGTGGCCGCGATGGTGACCATGCTGTCCTACGAGGGCACCTGCTGTGTGGGGATCAACGCCAACCCCGACGTGATCGACGACGAGAAGGTCTTCGCGTCATATCTGCGCGACGGCTTCGACGAGGTGCTGGACCTGGCCTACGAGCTGTGAGGGCCCGCGGGATGTGCGGGCCCGCAGGCGCTGACCCGCGGGATGGATGCCGCCGGCCCCGTCCGGTGCCGGCGGCATCCGCCGTGTCACCGGACGGGCAGGGCCTCCCGCACGAAGGCGACGACGTCGTCGAGAACCTCGTCCGAGTTCGTCTCGTTGAAGATCTCGTGCAGGGCTCCCGGGTACACCTTCTGCCGCAGGTCCGAGCCGCCGATGTGCTCGAACGCCGTGCGGGTCTCGGCGAGCGGGGCCAGCGGGTCGAGCTCGCCGTGTATCCACAGCGTGGGCAGGTCCCCGAGGCCCGGGCCGGCCGCGATCGTGGCGACGACGTCCTTGAGGGTCTGCAGTGACTCACGGTGGAACGGGCCGTGGTAGATCAGCGGGTCCGCCGCGTAGGCCGCGCCGACCGCGGGATCGCGGGAGAGCGCGGCCGGATCGAGCGGAACGTCCGGAATCGGGTCCAGGTCGAGGAGGGCGAAGATCGCCGGGTTACCGCCGATCACCGGGCCGGAGAGCACCAGCACGTCCACCGGGCCGGCGGCGCGCTGCACGTACCGTACCGAGACGATGCCGCCCAGCGAATGGCCGACGAGGACCACCGGCAGGCCGGGGTGCTCCGCCGTGGCGTGCTTCGCGACCGTGCCCAGGTCGGTGACGATGTCCTCGAGCAGCTCGACGTGCCCGCGCTCGCCATCGGAACGGCCGTGCCCGATGTGGTCGGGCGCGTACACCGCGCCGCCGGCGTCGCTGAGCCTGCGCGCCACGTGGTCGTAGCGGCCCGCGTGCTCGGCGTACCCGTGGGCCAGCAGCACGACGAACGACGGGTCCTGCGCGCTCCAGTGGTGCAGCGCGAGCGCGCCGTGGCTGCCCGCGAGAGTGGTGATCGTGTCAGAGCTGGTCATGCCGTTGCCTCCTCGCGGCGCGCGAGCTCGCGCGGCCGGAACGTCTGTCTTCTGCCGTCTCTTCCGCCGATGGCGGTCATGGGCGGTTCGCCAGCCAGCCCAGCCGGCCCGGGGAGCCCGGGGGACGCCGGCCCGGCCGGCTGCCATCCGTGCGCCGTTCCCCGGTGGCCGTCGCGAAGCGGCTGAAGGGCGTCATCTCCCGTGACGTCCGCGGAGATCATGTCAACCCTCCGCGGCAGTGCGTCCGAGACGCGACAGAGCCTCACGCGGGAGTGAGCCCCCGGTCACCCGCTGATTGACCATAGAACGATATAACCAGAAATTCAATTGATCAAAAAGTGATGGAGCCAAAAAATCATAAGTCAACCAGTTCGCCGTGAGCGGCCCCGGCTCTCGCGAGATCCATGAGACGAAGGTAACAGCGGGCGCCCGCGGCAGCCGCCAGCCGCGGCCGACGGGTGATCCGTCACCCAGGAGCACCGGCCGCCGCCGGTCAGCCGGTGCGCGGAGGGAACGCGATCCCGTCCGACACGGTCCATACGGCGAGGACGATGGCGGCGACGGCCAGCAGCGGTATGACCACCCGCTCCTCGGCCCTGCCGCCCGTCCGGGGGATCAGGGGGATCTCCATCCGCCGGCCGACCGGCCAGAACAGAGGGCAGCCGCGCGGGGTCAGGCAGTCCCCGGCCAGGTGGGCGAGACATCCCAGCGCCACCGCGTAGCCGGCGAAGCTCATGTCGAGGCCGTGCATGAGGAAGACCGCGAGCCCGGCGACCACGCAGTCGATGACGGAGGACAGGCGCCCCTGCCGCTCGAAGTCCAGCCCGAGGCCGCGCAGCCCGAAGCCGACGAGGACGAACAGCGCGGCCCACCAGGCGTACTCGGCGTGGACGGCCAGCAGGCTCATGAGCACGCCCATGGCGAGCGCGAACAGGATCGAGTGGGTGGCGTGCCGGTGGCCGCCGCTGGCCCGGCCGATCCACCTGCACATCGTGCGGGTGACCGGGCCGAAGGTGTTGGCGATCCGGCCGCTGGGATGGTCGATGTCGGGCAGCAGCGCCGCGCCCGCGGACACCACCGCGCCGGCGGCCAGCTGGGCCGTGGACAGGGAGCCGGTGTGCAGGCCCAGCAACCGCTGCGAGCCCAGCCACTCCCCCCGGGACAGCGCGGGTGCGGCGGCCAGCCAGACCACCGCCCCGCTCAGCACGTGCGTCCGCCCCATCATGGAATGTCAACCTCGGTGATCGGCACCGACGGACTATAAACCGTCCCCTCGTCGATCTTCACAGCCCCCGGCCGGAACCGCGCCGCGGGCGGCCGCGCGGCACCGGCTCGGGCAGCAACGGCTTCGCCACGACATCCACCCGCATACCGAGCGGGACGGTCAGGGTGCCGGTGGTGCCGGCGTGGCGCGCGGCGGTGATGCTCTCCGGTGGCGGACGCGGCGCCCTGTCCGGCCAGCCGGGCCGGACACCCGGCGCTGGCAGGAATCGACAGTGAGGAACGCAAGCGTCGCAGCACCTGGCAGCGACGCTGTCCGGCCGGCCAGGGCGGCGTCGGACTGGCGGACGTTGCCCCATCCCCGAGGAGCTGCGGAAGCAGAACTGGTCCCCCGGGCCGTACGACCAGGGACTCATCGACGCGCTGCGGGCCAAGCTGGCGGCCGACCACCCGTCGGTGACGAACCTTCAGAGCACCGGTAGAGCACCGGTCAAGTAGCGCGGATCCCATCCACGACCACCCGTACAGGCCGAGATCACACAGCAGCTCACCCAGCCCGGACGCCATCTGGCGAAGATCCTCCGGGCTGTTCGGAGCGTCCGGCTGGCCGGCCGGGTCGAGGTCGATGACCATGCGGAACACCCCGCCCCGTACATCCGTGCCCTGATTCCGCGCCTCTCCGCACCTCTCCGTAATTTCCGTAAAACTGTCATTTGTAAAACTGGCATTTGCCTATCAGGCGGACGCGGCGGTTTGGCCGTCCGGCTGTCTGGAACTGGGTTACCGAGGGCCTCGGCTTCCACGACAGCCCGGAAGGGCAGCGGAGGAAGATACGGTGAACGGTGAGCTGATCTCTTTGTGGCGCGGACGTTCAGGTGGGCCGCCATCCCGACGGGGCGGGCGCACCGTGGCCTGGCCCGCCCGCCAGCCGGCCGAACCCACGGCCCGGGCGCCGCGGGTGGTGGTGGTCGGCAGCGGGTTCGCGGGTTTCGGGGTGCTGCGGCACCTGGAACACCACCTACCGGCGGACGCGGCCGACCTCGTACTCGTATCGCCAGTCGACCACCTTCTGTACACGTCGCTGTTGCCGCAGGTGAGCGCCGGTGAGGTGGAGCCCCGGCATGTCGCGGTCGCGACCAGGGCCGCGCTGCGGCGGACCACCCTGCTGCTCGGCCATGTCGTCGACGCCGGCCTGGCGGGCCGGACGGTGACGATCCGCCGGGCCGACGGGTCGCGGACGACGCTGGGCTGGGACCGGCTCGTGCTGGCGCCCGGCGCGGTGACCCGCACCCTGGACATCCCGGGGCTGGCCGACCACGCGCTCGGCCTGAAGAACCTGGCCGAGGCCGTCTACCTGCGTGACCATGTGCTGCGCCAGCTGGAGCAGGCCGACGCCTGCGCCGACGCGGACCGGCGCCGGGCGCGATGCACCTTCGTGGTCGTCGGCGCCGGCTACACCGGGACCGAACTGGCCGCGCAGATGACGCGGTTCACCCGCCGAGCGGTCGGCGCCTACCCGCGCCTCTCCCCCGACGACATCCGCTGGATCCTGCTGGACCTGGCGCCCCGGGTGCTGCCCGAGCTGCCGCCCGCCCTGGCCGCCCGGTCCATGGACCTGCTCGCCGCGCGGCAGGTCGACGTCCGGCTGGGAACGTCCGTGTCGGACGTGGCGGCGGACCGGGCCCGGCTCACCGACGGTGACACAATCCGGACCCACACGGTGGTCTGGTGCGCCGGGATCACCCCCAGCCCGCTGATCTCCGCCCTTGGCCTGCCCACCTCGCGGGGCCGGCTGGTCGTCGACAGCGAGTTCCAGGTGCCCGACGCCGACGGCGTGTTCGCGCTCGGTGACGCCGCCGCGGTCCCGGACACCACCCGTGACGGCCAGCCCGCCGGGCAGACCGCGCAGCACGCGGTCCGCGAGGCGGCGGGGGCCGCCCGTGCCGTCGCGGCCTCCCTCGGCCACGGCAGCGCCCGGCCCTACCGGCACCGTGACCTCGGCTTCGTCGTCGACCTCGGCGGTGCCGCCGCGGTCGCCAACCCGCTCGGCGTCACCCTGTCCGGCCTGCCCGCCGCCGCGCTGGCCCGCGGCTACCACCTGTACGCCCTGCCGGGACGGACCAACACGATCCGGGTCGCGGCCGACTGGCTCCTCGACGTGATCGCCCCCCGGCAGATCGTCCAGCTCGGGTTCCTGCCCCCGGAGAAGTCGTCGATCAACGCGGCCGAACAGACCGACATCTACCCCACCCGCTGAGACCCGCTCCCGGGACGACGCGGTCCGCCGGCATCGGTGAGGGCCGTGGAGCGCGGCGAGTGCTCCGGAGCGCGCCGTTCACCGGCCTCGGCCCGGGACCCCGCTCAGCCGTGTCGAGTCATCCCGACAGCTCGGCCCATTCCGGGTGCCATTCCCACCAGCCGGTATCCCATCGATGGGCCCAGGTGTGCAGGATCCGATCCTCACGATCGCGGAGTACCAGTTCCAGATGCCCGAGCCAGCGGGAGGACGCGTCCACCGCCACGTAGTCGCCGGCGGGCGCGGGCGTGAGCGGACCGGTGTGCATACCCCCAGCGCGCAGTTCCACGCCCTCGCCGGTCAGCACGACCACCGCGTCGTCGGGCAGCAGGGCGAATCCGCGGACGGGTGGGTGTTCCGCGGGCAGCGGCCGGTACCAGGAGCGGGTGTAGAGCCCCGGGCTGCGCCAGAGGACGCCTCGGCCGTCGAGCGCGCCGACACCGGCGGCACCCGTCGCCGCCCGGACCGTGACAAGGCCCTCGGGCAGGTCTGGCAGTGCCCACCAGTCCGACCAGCCGCCGTGGGCGTTCCACGGCCTGCACCAGGCCCGGCCCTGGTTGTCGACCGCAAGCAGGCAGTGCTGAGCCCATGGCGCGTTCGTGGCGGCCAGGTCGACGACGGTCACGCCGTCCGCCGGGGCAGGCCACGGCTGCCAGGCCGACCAGTCCTCGACGGGCGCGTAGGTCTCGCGGTCGACCGCGAGGCTGCGCACCCAGATCCGGCCCTCGTGATCGAGCAGCCAGAGGTGCTGCTCGAACTCCCGGGGGCTGCCCACCGCGATCGCCCGCACGGCGCACGGCGCGGCCATCCCGTGCCAGTCGCTCCACCCCTGGACAATCCAACGGTGCCGCAGACCATCCTGGCGGCCCGCCGTGAACACCTCAAGATGGCTGTTCCCGAAACTGCTGCACGCCAGGCCGGACCAACGCACCAGGTCGGTCCCTTCCTCCGCCGCGCGGTGCGCCAGCGCCCGCAGCCGCAGCGCCGTCGCCGCCGCTCTCGGGCGTAGCGCCGGATCTGTCGACAGCAGCTCCCGGAGCAGGACGACCAGCTCGTGATCTGCCTCGCCCCTTCTCAGTTCCGCGACGATCCGTTCGGCGAGCACGGCGGCGTCCGGTTCCGGGGAGCCGTCGGGACGGCGCGGTAACCGGCCGAGCAGGCACTCGCCAAGGACGACACCGAGTGACCACATGTCGTCTTCCCGGCGCACGCTCCCGTGGCCCTCGGCGGCAAGCCGTTGCGGCGACATGTACGCCTGTGTCCCGCCCTGGTCGCGTCCCCTGCCGCCGGCCAGGACGGAGGTTGCGTTGAAGTCCGCGACCTTCCAGATCCCACGGCAGCGCACGATGTTCCCGGGTTTGAGATCGGCGTGGACGAGGCCCCGCGCGTGGATGTGGTCGAGTGCCTCGGCCACGCCGCCCAGCATCTCGGCGACCTCGCCGACCGTCATCCGCCGCAGCCGCTCGCTGGCCAGCCGGCTGGCCAGCGAGACGTCACCCATTTCCATCACCTGGGCCACGCCGCCGTCGTAGAGCCCGTCCTCGACGAGGAACGCGTCGACATAGGCGACCACATACGGACATCCCAGCAGCTGCTCCTGAACCTGGATCTCCTCCAGCGCCCGGCGCTGCCGCTCGCCGTCGCCCACCGCCTTGTAGATCTTTATGGCCCGCTGGACGCCAGCCATCCCCGCGCGCTCCCGCCAGGCAGGCAGAACCTCCGCGAACGCTCCGCTGCCCAGCGGAGCGGAGGTGTCGACCAGCCACTCCCCCACCCTGACCGCCCTCATGGGCCAAGAG
>NZ_CEVIVC010000075.1:21781-23573 GCF_982290645.1 Protofrankia sp. CiP1_Cm_nod4 | reverse complement strand
GGCGGGGATGTCCTCCGGTGCCCGGGCCGCTGAGGAGAACAGAACGACACAGGCCGGCGCGGGACGAAGAAGGAGCGGGACATGTCGAGCACGGAGAACAAGGAAATCATCCGTCGGGTGTTCGAGGAGATCGCCAGCAAGGGCGATTTCGACGTGGTCGACGAGATATATGCGGAGGACTATCTCGACCACGCCCCGTTCCCGGGCGCGCCGGCGGGACGGGACGGCGTCAGGCATTCGATCGGCGGGCTGCGCGCCGCGTTTCCTGACCTGCGCGTGACGGTCGAGGATATGAGCGCTCACGGGGACAAGGTGGCGGCGCACAACACCTGGGTGGGCACTCACACCGGCGAGGTGCTCGGAATTCCGCCCACCGGCAGGAGCGTGAGCTACGGCGGTGTGGTGGTGTTCCGGCTCAGGAACGGTCTGATCGTCGAGCACTGGGCGATCGACCTCGAGCTCGACCTGCTCAAGGAGCTCGGCATGAACCTGCGCTGGTCCCGGCCGAAGGCGTGAGCACGGATAATGATCATCGGCGTCCGGAGGCGCGCCGCTGGACGCGGAGGACAGCGGACGGCGGCCGCCTGGCCTGGGGAGCGGCATCGGGCGGGGAGAGCGGTCGCTGTCCGCCGTAGGAGACAACCGGCTGGTACAAGCCTGTCACCAGAAGTGATCAATCGTGTCCCGCGGCGGCGGCGGGCCCCGTCCGGCGGCAGCCGTCGCCCGCCTGCCGCCCCCGCCCGGCCTGGCCGTGCCTGTCTCCAGGCCGACGGGCGGGAGCCAGGCGGGGGATCGGACGGGGGATCAGGCGAGTGATCGGGCGGGGATAGTGTTTCCGTTGTGTTGGAATGGTGTTTGTTGTGTCCTGAGGCGAGGCCGGCTGGCATTCGCCGTACCGGCCCGTAGGTATGGATCCGCAACAGCCGATCCGTGTCAAGCGTTGGACAGCCTTTACTGTCAACTATTTATCAGTATTTAATGCCTCTCAGGGAAATGTTAGGGCTGGGGGGCGTGGAGTGGTGGAACTTCTTATGCTGGGCCCACTCGAGCTACGGGTGGCCGATATTAATGTAGATCTTGGGTCGGCGAAGCAGCGAACGGTGCTTGCCGTCCTGCTGGCGGATCTCGGGCGGCCGGTGCCGCAGGATCTTCTCATCGACCGGGTGTGGGGGGACGCGCCTCCGGCCGAGGTGCGGAATGCGCTGTACACGTATGTCACACGTTTGCGGCGGATACTCGCGTGTACCCGCCAGGCGGAGGGGGGGAAGGTCGAGCTGGTCCGGCAGCGGGGCGGCTATCTGATCGACGCCGACCCCGCCCTGCTCGATCTGAACCGGCACCGTTGTCTCGCGGAGCGGGCCCGGGCGGTGGCCGACAGCAGCCCGGAGCGGGCGTGCCACCTGTTCAGGCAGGCCGCGGACCTGTGGCGGGGCGAGCCACTGGCCGGCCTGCCGGGGGACTGGGCCGCGCGGGTGCGGGAGAGGCTGGTCCCGCAGCGGCTCGGCGTGCTCGCGGAAAGAGCCAATCTTGAGATAGGGCTGGGCCGCGCCGACCGGGTGATCGACGAGCTGCAGGAGGCGCTCACCGAGAACGAGCTGTTCGAGCCGCTGAGCTGCCAGCTCATCCGGGCGTTGTGGCACGCCGGCCGCAGCGCCGAGGCGCTGGAGTGCTATGCGCGGGTACGCCGGCGGATCGCCGACGAGTTCGGCGTCGAACCCGGAGCGCGGCTACGGCGGCTGCACGAAGCGATCCTGCAGGGCACCCTCGAGGCCACCGCGCCGGTCACGCCGGC
>NZ_CEVIVC010000075.1:14496-21531 GCF_982290645.1 Protofrankia sp. CiP1_Cm_nod4 | reverse complement strand
GCCGGCCGCACCGGCCGGGTCACGGCCGGACGCGGTGGGGCCGGCGGAGGGCGACGAGCCACCGGCCACGCAGCCACGGCCGCCGTGCCTGCTGCCCGCCGCCGTCGGGGACCTCACGGGCCGGGACGAGGAGGCGGAGCTGCTGTGCCAGCGGCTGACCGTTACCAGCTCCCCCCCGTCGATGCCCGTCGTGGCGGTGCTCGGCATGGGCGGGCTGGGCAAGACCGTCCTGGCGGTCCATGTGGCGCACCGGTTACGGGAGCACTTCGACGACGGCCAGCTCTACGTGGACCTGCACGGCCAACAGTGCAGCCCGGTCGATCCCGATGACGCGCTCGCCCGGTTCCTGCGCGCGCTGGGCGTCGCGGACAGTGAGATCCCGCTCGGTCTCGACGCACGCGCGGAGCTGTACCGCAGCCTGCTCGCCGACCGGCGGGTCCTGGTGGTACTCGACGGTGCCGCGGACGAGAGCCAGATCGAGCCGCTGCTGCCGGGGTCGGGCAGCTGCGGGGTGCTGATCACCAGCCGGGCGCGGCTGGCCGCGCTTTCCTGTACCCGGCTGCACCTGAGCGTGCTCGAGGTCGGGAACGCGACCCGGATGCTGGCCCGCATCGTCGGCGACGACCGGGCGTCGGCCGACCCCGTGGCCGCCCGTGAGCTGGTGCGCCTGTGTGGCTACCTGCCGCTGGCCGTCCGCGTCGCCGCGGCCAGGCTGGTGGCGCATCCCCACTGGAAGATATCCGGCCTGGTGTCCAGGCTGGTCGACGAGCGGCACCGGATAGCCGAGCTCCACCACGGCGCACTGGAGGTCCGCGGCAGCTTCGACCTGTCCTACCAGCGGATCGATCCGCAGGCGCGGCAGCTGCTGCGTCGGCTGGGGCTGCTCGGCCGGTCGATCTTCTCCAGCCGGGTCGTCGAACAGGTGCTGAGGACCGACCAGCGGACGGCCGAGGGAATCCTCGACCGTCTGATCGACGCGCAGATGCTCGACGTCGCCGGCACCGGGCCGGCCGGTGATGTGTTGTTCCGGCTGCACGAGCTGGTCAGGATCCACGCGCGTGACCGGGCGGAGCACGAGGAGAGCGGCCAGGAGATCCGCCGGATCACCGCGCTCGGGCAGCAGGTCGGTGACCGGCCGGCCGCCGTGAACGTCCCCGCCCAGGCGGGTACGGCCGAGGACCGGGGCGGCATCTGGAAGAAATGGCCGGCGGAAGCCGGCGTCGGCAGCCACTGACCAGGGCGGGCGGAATCCGGCCGCCGGGGACGTGGTCGGCGCGGTAACGCACGCGTGTCGACGGCCCTGCTGTCACCCGCGGTCCGCTCCGGGATGTGGTCCTCGCGGTAACGAATGTATGTCCTGGTGGGTCCGTCCGGGCGGGTTGCTTCCGGATAGCGGCAGCCGCGGGGGAGGATGGGCACAGGCGGCAGGGCTGGCGGTCAGCGATGTGAAAGTCGTCACAGCTCGTGATCGCCGCTGCTCGTCGTCACGTGATGAGATGGCGTGACCGTCGACGACGATTTCGGGACGCGACGACGATTTCGGGACGGCTGTGAGACTTCAAGACCTTCAAGACCTTCAAGACATTCTCGATCTTCGAGACGCTGTGAGACTGCGAGACGACTGTGAGGAGCCCCCGCGGTGAGGCTTGGGATGGGTACCCGAGAGGTCTTCGACGCGGAGAGCCTGCTTGAGGAGTACCTCGGGCCGCGTAAGCGTGGCCTGCGTTACGCCTATCCGTACTATGACGGGCTCACGACCAACGGTGACTCCGATCTGCTGTGCACCGGTGATCTGCTCGCGCCCTGCCTGCTCGGCGTCCAGGTGGACGTCGACCGGATGCACACGTTGACGGCGCTGACGCCGTTGCTGCAGCGCGGGCTCGACAAGCTCCCGCCCGGCATCGAGCTGATCGAGGCCGACGAGGCCACCCTCGATCTTGTCGCGGCCCTGTACGACCCGCTGGACGATCCGGACGTCTCCGACCGCGACGTCAAGGGGTCGCTGATCGCAAAGGTGCTGCACCGCAAGCGGCCGGCGCTGGTGCCGCTGTTCGACTCCAAGGTCAGGATCTTCTACCAGCACGAGCGCTGCATCCCGCCGTCTCCCCGGGACGGGCGTTCCTGGCGTGAGTACATGCAGCTGCTGGTCCGCGCCATGCAGTACGACCTGAAGGAGAACGCCGACGAGTTCCACCGGCTGTCCGCGCTCGTCCCCCGCAACGGGCCGCCGCTGACACCGCTGCGCATCCTCGACATCGTGGTGTGGATGAGCAGTGCGGTCTGATCTCCGCCGGTCTGATCGCCGGCGGTCTGATCTCCGCCGGCCGCTGCCGCGGGTGCCGCCGCCGGGGGCACGGTGAGGCGCGGCGACACGCCGTCGGGGTGCCTGTCCATCCTGGCCGTGGTGCCGTTGCGGGCGGCGCGTGCCCTGGCCGTGGGACGGGCGCCGGCCCGCCAGGAGGTCGGGCGGGGCGTGGGCCTGCGGGGCCGGATCTGGAACGGCGTCGCCGACACCGCCTTCGACGGTGTCGTGGTGGTCGGTGTGGACGGCCGGGTGGCCGCTGTCGGGCCACGCGACCAGGTGTCGCTGCCGGACGGCCTGCGCATGATCGACTGTGCCTGGATCGGGCCGGGTGTCGTCGATGCCCACGTGCATCTGCCGGCCACCGCCACGCCCGGGTACGACGAGCTGCGTTCCGGCGTCGTGGCTGTGCGTGACCTCGGCTCGTCGATCGAGCGGCTCGTCCACTGGCGGTTCGCCGCGCCGATCATGGTTGCCGGCGCGGGCCCCCGGGTGGTGGGCACGTCGCGGCAGAGGCCGCGCCCGGACCGCTCCGGGGAGCCGGTCGGCCCCGCCCAGGGTGCCACGGCCGACCGGCTGGAGGCCCTGCCTCCCGGCTCGTCGCGGTCCGCCCGCCGCGGTACCGCCGGCCGGGCCGCGGCGAGCCGCCACGCGCTGGGCCGCCACACACCGGGCCGTCACGGACGGAGCCGCGACGCGTCGGACCAGCACCCGTCAGGCCCGTACCCGCCGGACCAGCACCTGTCAGAGCAGTACTCGCCGGAACAGTACTCGCCGGAGTGGCACGTCTCGGACCACTACGGGCCGCGCCGTCATGGGCCGGGCTGGCACGGGCTGAGCTGGCACGGGCTGAGCGGGCTGAGCGGGCTGAACTGGCACGGGCTGAACTGGCACGGGCTGAACCGGCAGGGGGCGGGCCGGCAGGGAGCGGGGCGAAAGGCGCAGAGCTGGCACGCCCGTCGCAGCGACGCGGCGGTCGTCGTCGAGAGCCCCGCCGCGGCCCGCGGGCTCGTCGCCGGGCTCGTCTCGGACGGCATCGATCTGATCAAGGTATATGTCGGGGACGTCGCGACCAGCGCGGACACCAGGCGCGGGAGGCGCCCGAACTGGCCACCGTTGTCTCCGGCCGAGCTCGCGGTCATGGTCGAGGCCGCCCACGCGGCAGGGCTTCCGGTGACGGCGCACGCGCTGAGCGTCGACGCCGTCGAGATGGCGCTGTGGGCGGGCGTGGACGAGCTCGCCCATGTCCCGGTGGAGCCCCTGCCGCCGCGCACGGTCGAGCGGATCGCCGCCGCGGGCGTGCCGGTGGTCTCGACGCTGCAGTGCCATGCCGGGCTCGGCCCGGCCCCCGGGCGTAACGCGGCGCTGCTCCACCGGGCCGGGGTCACCCTGATCTACGGCACCGACGCGGGGGGCACGGGCAGCCGGCCGCCCGGAGTCGACCCGCGGGAGCTCGACCGGCTCGCCTATGCCGGGCTCGGCCGCCTCGGTGCGCTGCGCGCCGCGACGTCCGTGGCCGCCCGGGCGGCCGGGCTCGACGGCCGCCGCCCGTCCGGGCGTGTCGAGGTGGGCGCGCACGCCGCCGTCGTGGGGCTGCCCATGGATCCGCTCGTCGAGCCCGCTGCCTGGCGTCACCCGACGGTGGTCGTCAACGGCCAGCGGGTGATCACATCGTAATGTGCGCCGATGTGAAGCTTTCCATCCTGATGCCGGTTTTCAACGAAGAGGCCACGCTCGCGACCGCCGTCAAGCGGGTGCTCGAGGTCGGCTACCGCTGTGAGATCGAGCTTGTCGTGGTCAACGACGGCAGTGTGGACGGGACCCGTTCCATCCTCGACTCCCTCGACGACCCCCGGGTGGTCGTCGTGCACCAGCCGGTGAACCGGGGCAAGGGCGCCGCCGTGCGGACCGCGAGCGAGCGGGCCAGCGGTGACTACCTCGTCATCTGCGACGCCGACCTGGAATACGCCCCCGAGGAGATCCCGGCGCTGCTGGAACCGGTCCTCGCCGGTGAGGCCGACGTCGTCTTCGGCTCACGGACGTTCAGCGGCAACACCGCGTTCTCGTTCTGGTACGTGGTCGGCAACAAGCTGGTGACGCTGGCCGCGAACGTTCTTTTCAACAGCTACATCAGTGACCTGGAGACCTGCTTCAAGCTGCTGCCGGCCGGCCTGTACCGCGAGCTGGACGTCCGCTCCGCCGGCTTCGGCATGGAGGCCGAGGTGACCGCGAAGCTGCTCGCCCGCGGCATCCGGCCGTTCGAGGTCCCGATCAGCTACAAGGCCCGCACCCGGGAACAGGGCAAGAAGCTGACCTGGCGGGACGGGGTCGAGGCGCTGTGGATACTCGGCTCGGTGCGGGCCCGTCATCGTAGGCCCGTTCGCTGAGCAGGCCCGTTCACTGAGCAGGCCCGGTCGCCGAACGGGTTCGGTTACTGAACCGGACGGTCACAGGCCTGAAGGGGGCTCGGATGCCGGCCGGCTGGCGTGTGCCCGGCCGGGGATTCGGCCGGGGATTCGGCCGGGGAGGCGGCCCTCACCCGCCCTCAGGCCGACTCCACGCCCGCGGGCTGCGACAATAGGCCGCGTGCTGAGCTACGTCGTGCGTGGGCTCACCCGCCGGCACGGCGCGGGGGAGCATGCCGTACTTGCCACCGCCGGTATCGATCTCGATGTCGGGCAGGGCGAGGTCTTCGGCGTCCTCGGGCCGAACGGCGCTGGTAAGACCACGCTGCTGCGTCAGCTCATGGGGCTGATCCGGCCGGACGCCGGATCCATCACGCTGTTCGGGTGGGACGTCGTGGCCCGTCCCGACATCCCGTCGCGGCTGGCGGCCTACCTCGGCCAGCACGACATGGCCCTGGAGGACCTGCCGGTGGGCCGCGCGGTGGAGACCACCGCGCGGCTGCGTGGCCTCGGGCGTGGCGCGGCGCGGGCGGCCCGGGACGCCGTCATCGACGAGCTCGGCCTCGCCCCGGTTGTCACCCGGCCTATGCGGCAGCTCTCCGGCGGCCAGCGCAGGCTCGCCTCCGTCGCCTGCACCCTGGTCGGCGACCGTATGGTGCTCGTCCTGGACGAGCCGACCACCGGCCTGGACCCGACGGCCCGGCGCGCGGTGTGGTCGGCGCTCGAGCGCCGCCGGGCCACCGCGGGGGTCACTGTGCTGCTGGTCACCCACAACGTCCTGGAGGCGGAGACGGTGCTCGACCGGGTCGCCGTCCTCGAGGCCGGCCGGGTGATCGCCTGTGACACCCCCGGACGGCTCAAGGCGTCGGTGAGCAGCGATGTCCGGCTGGATCTCGTCTGGCGCCGTGACCCGCCCGCCCAGGACCCGACGATCGCCCGTCTCGCCCGACAGGCCGAGATCAACGGCCGCCGCTGGACCACGCGCATGGACGCGGCCGCCGCCCGCGACGCGCTCGCGCGGCTGACCAGCGGCCCCGCCTTCGCCGCCCTCGACGACTTCACGCTGGCCACGCCGTCCCTGGAGGACGTCTATCTCGCCCTTGGCGGGGCATCCCGCACCCTGGAGCGCACATGAGCACGGTTACCCTGTGACCGCCGCCGCAGCTTACGAGGCGGCCGGCCCGGCCGCCGGCCGGGCTGTCGACGCGGCCGGACAGGCCGCCGGCCCGGCCGCCGAGGCCGTCTCGGTCGCCGAACGGACGGCCGACGCCCTCGACCGATCCGCCGGTGCTGTCGACCGGAGCGTCCGCCAGCGGTCCGGCGGTGGCTTCCCCGGGGCCGCGGAGGTGGCCGGCACGCCCGTGCCGCTGCCGCCGGGCACCTCCTTCGGGGCCGCGCTCGGCGCCGTCTACGCCGGCCAGCTCGCCCGGGCCCGGGTGGCCCGGGTGCCCCTGCTGTTCGTCGCCGCGTTCCAGTCGCTCGGGATCATGCTGCTGCTGCGCGGAGTGGTCGATGCGGGGAACGAGACGACCAGTGAGCAGGTGGTGGCCGGCTCGACCGTGCTGGTGGTGGCCTTCGTCGCGCTGAACCTGCTCGCGCAGCGCTTCGGGGCGCTGCGCGCGGCCGGGGCGCTGGACTACTACCTGACCCTGCCCGTCCCGGGCAGCGCCGTGGTGCTCGGCACGGCCGCCTCCTACGCGTCGTTCGCGCTCCCGGGGATGATCGTCACAGCCGTGGTGGGCTCGCTGCTGTACGGTCTGCCGCTGTCGGGCCTGTGGCTGCTGCTGCCGGTGGCCGTCGCGGCCGGGGCCTCCCTCGCCGGGATCGGCGCGGCCATCGGGCTGCTCGCCCCCCGCCAGGAACTCGCGACGGTCGCCGGGCAGATCGGTATGAGCGTCGTGCTGTTCCTCGGGATCATCCCGGCGGACCGGCTGCCGCTCGGGATCGACGTGCTGCGTGACCTGCTGCCCAGCACGTACGCGGTGGACGTGCTGGCCGGTGCCTTCCGGCCGTCGGTCGACTGGGGCATGGTCGTCGTCGACCTGTTGGTGTGCGCGCTGGTGGCGTTCGTCACGCTGCTGGCGGCCAGTATCGCGCTGCGACGTGCCGGTAACGCCCCGCGTTAGGCCGTTGCGGTGGATTCTCAGCCGCGCGGGCCGATGCCCACCTGGCCGGTATCCATCAGCAACAGTCTGGCCTGACAGCCACGCGAACGGTGACAGAACCGTTGACGGCACGCGCCGCGGTGCCCGGACGCGGGGCCTTCCCGAAGTACGGTGGCCCGAAGTACAACAGTCCGCGGCAGGGCAGCCCGAGGCAGGGCAGCCC
>NZ_CEVIVC010000075.1:0-14154 GCF_982290645.1 Protofrankia sp. CiP1_Cm_nod4 | reverse complement strand
GAGGCAGGGCAGCCCGCGGCAGGGCAGCCCGAGGCAGGGCAGTCCGATGCGCACCAGGCTGCCGCCCGGCGTCCCCCCTCGTCCTGGCCGGATCGGCATGACCGGCCCGACGGTGTCGGGGTGGACGGCTGGCCGGTGCCCGAGGAGCCCCGGCGCCCCTTCTGGGCGGTCAGCGGATCCGGCCTTTTCGCCGGCCTGCTGTGCGCGGCCGTCATGGCCGCCCTCGGCCTGCCGGTCGGGCTGCTGTGGGCGCTGACGGCCCCGCGCCTGAACGTGCGGGCGGTACTGGCCGGCAGCGAGATCGTTTTCGACGCCCAGGCCGGCGTCGACGTGTACTTCGCCATGATCTGTGCCGCCGCCGGCCTGGCCGGGGGCCTCCTCGGCTTCTGGCGGGGCCGTGACAGCGGCTGGCCGGCCCCCGTCGGGCTGGCTCTGGGGGGGATCGGCGGCTCCCTGCTGGCGGGCTGGATCGGGCATGCGCTGCGGTCGGCGCGGGCTGTCTCGCAGCTGCCCGAGGGCGCCAACAGCCTTGTCGTCCAGCTCGTCGAGTTCCGGCTGCGCTCACCCGGCTTCCTGCTCGTCCTGCCCACCGTGTCGCTGTTGGTACTCTCGGTGCTGAGCTGGTTGTCGCTCTTTGTGATGCCACGTCGCGAATAGATACGAACAGTCACCGTTGGGCGTCATGCCGCGGTTTCCGCAAGGTTGTCATGGGGGACGGTTCCGGTTCCGCCCGAGGCGTTCGGGAGAGGGCCGGGGCCGGCGTACCGCGTCCTTCCGTCGTCTCGGGCGCACCGGTGGTCTTGTGCGCGGCTGGCCTGGTCGACGATGATGCGCTGTCCGCCTGGTCGGAATGCTCGTGCGGGGATGGCGAGCTGGCGCAGCCGGCTGGCACGCTGTCCGCTCGGGTCAGGAGGTCGGGGCCGTGGCCGAACCCACACCGGAGGTGCTGGTCGTCATCGCGTCGCGGGCGGCCGGGCCGGAGCCGGCGGGCTACGGCCCGGACGGCGATGGCGGCCCGGCACCCCGTGATGATCACGATGACGTGCCCGGCCCCGCCGAGGAGGAACCCGGCGGGAGCGGCCGCCAGCAGGCGGTCCTCGCCGCTCTGCGGGAGATCGCGCAGGTCACGGCGGTCCTGCCACCCCGGCTGGCCCTGGTTGCCGCCGCAAGGAGCCAGGCGGGCGCGCTGGCCCGGCTGCCCGGTGTCGTCGGGGTGTTCCCCGAGGCGGTGCCGGCGGGCCTGCGCGAGACACTCACCGCGGGTGAACGTCTCTTCGTGGACGGATGGCTCGCGCGCCTGGCCGGCAAACGGCGTCCCGCGGACGGACTGCCCTGGGACGCCACCGGCACCGGCCGGCTGCCTCCCGGCCCGCCCGCGTGACCGGGCAGCGAGCACCGCGCCGCCGGCAGCGCGCGCGGAGCGCGGCCGCGTCGCCGGCGGCGCGGTGGAGGACGCGGCCCGGGGCGCCCCGGGCGGCTTCCGGCGTGGGGAGCCGGGAAAACTAGAAGATCTTCCCGGGGGGCAGCCACTGGAAGGTGTCCGACGTGCGTGCCATCGCGTACAGCCGGTCACCGGCTCTCGCCACGACCTCCAGATGCCGGCCGAACGAGCTCTGGATCATGGTGACCGCGTCCACCTGTCCGAGGTCGGTGGCGAAGCGGGTCGGGCCGCTCCAGGGGAAGCCGGCCGCGTCGTTGTTCCGCCACAGGTGGACCAGGCCGCCGCTGGCCGACGGCACGACCACCTCGAAGTTGCCGGCCCGGCCGAACCCGCCCTGGATCAGCACCGGATTACCGGTGACGCCCTCGGCGAACACCGTCGAGGTCCGCCACACGCCGTCGCTAGCGCGGTAGAGGTGGGCCAGCCGGCCGCCGGCCAGCGCGACGGCTTCCAGGTTGCCGTTGCCGAAGTTCCCCTGGATGAGGCTGACCGCGTCGACATGGCCGAGGTTCGCCGCCACGACGACCGGCTGGCTCCAGGGGAAGCCGGCGACGTCGTTGTTGCGCGAGAGGTGCAGCAGGCCGACGTCGGCGGCGGGCACCAGCACCTCGAACGTGCCGCGCCGGCCCAGCCGGCTGTGGATCAGTGACGGCGTCCCGGCGACACCGTCGATGACCCGGACGGGGGGCTGCCAGCGCAGGGCGGGCCCGCTGTCGCGCCAGAGGAACAGCAGTGACTTCCCGGTCCGGGCGAGGGCTTCCAGCGCCCCCGGTGTCGCCAGCCTGCTCTGGATCATTGTGAGCGCGTCGATCCGGCCGTTGCCCTGCGCCACCTGTGTCGGCTCCCGCCAGGGGAAGCCGGCGGCGTCGTTGTCCCGCCACAGGTGCGTCATCCCGGCGAACGCCGACGGCACCACCAGCTCGAAGTTGCCGGCGCGGCCGAAGTCGCCCTGCACCAGGACGGGGTTGCCACCGACCCCGCGGCCCCAGCCGATGTGGCTGGGGGTGTAGCGGCACAGCTCGAAGCTGTTCGACCGCATCAGGCAGGTGACGCTGTCCGCCGCGCAGCCGTCGCAGTTGCCGTTCGGGGTGGCGAACCGGCCCCATGTCCCGCCGCAGTCGCATCCGCTGGCGGCGTACTCGTCGGGACAGCCGAAGATGTGGCCTGTCTCGTGGGCGAAGACCCGGTCGAGGTTGTCCGGGCCCCAGCCGTCGTTGTCGTAGGACAGGACGAGCCGGGGCCCGCCGATGGAGCTGTAGGCGAAGTACCGCAGCGGGTACTTGGTGACGAACGCGCAGTAGGACCATCGTGTGACGTGCCTGTCGCGCAGGTCGTCGACGTAGTCGTAGACCCCGTCGAAGTTCGGCTGGTAGCCGAGCTGGCTCATGGCCGGGTCCCGCCAGCGCGCTTCCAGGTCGGCCGCCGCGGGGTCCGGGGGAGCGGAGATCTGGACGACCTTGATGTCGTAGCTGAAGGTGAGCTCCGCCGCCGGGTTGACGGTGGCGTACCAGGACAGCCCGTTCTGGATCTCGGCGACGGTCTTGGTGCGTTCCGCGGCGGTGAACTGCAGATCGGCGCTCGGCCCCTCCACGATGATCACGCCGATCGCGACGCTGCCCTCCATGAAGGCGCTGGTGGGCCCGCCGGTGCCGCCTGCCCCGCCCGGCTGGCCGGACTGCCCGTCGGCCGGGGCGGCGGCGGGCACGGGCCGGCTGCCCGCGCCCAGAGCGGTGGGGGAGGGCGAGCCGGCGGGGGAGCGCGGCTGCCGTGGGACGCTGCCGCCGCCACCCGCGGCCCGCCCGGAGGAAGAGCCTCGCGGTGGTGGGACGTCGGTGCACGGCCGGTCCCAGTCCCACAGCTCGTCGGATCTCGCGCGGTCCTGCTTGGTCCGCTGGTAGCCGGCGCTGGCGCGTAACTGGAAGGCCGCCAGGCCCAGACGTTCGAGCCCGTCGAGATGAGCGGGGTCGACGGCGGTGGCGCCGGAGGCGTCCGGCCCGGGAAGGGACTCCAGGGCGGCCGTGGCGGGGCTGACGATACTGACCCGGCCGTAGCAGTGGAGCACCCGCGCGGGCTCGTAGGTCGGTGGTGGCTGGTCGGCCGGGCCCGAGCCGCCGTCACGTACCGTGCTCGCCTGCGCGTACGCATGTGTCACGATGATCTGTTCGGCTGGTATGTCCCCCGCCATGGATGATCCGTATCCCTTCTGGTGGCTGAGCTGTGCGGACAAACTGTGCGGAGTTGTACCTTATTGATCTAGAGTTGTGCCGCGTTTGGGAAAAGTGCGCGGATATCCAGCCCGACGCCATATCCGCACAACAAAGATCTGCATCAGGGATGCGGGTGCCGAGATCCTCCTGCCGGATGGATCCGGCGCGAGCCGGGAACCGGGTGGATCCCGCATCCGGAACAGCCCCGGCCCCGGCTCCGAGATCGTCGGAACCGGGGCCGGGATGGGCTCTGCCGGGGTGGCCGGGGGCGGGTGACAGCCAAAGACGATTACAAATAGTGACTGTCTGTCCGGGGTGGCCGGTTACAGCGGGCGACGCAGCGGCGCCGAAGGTGGTGGCTCGCCCCGGTGCTGCGGGTCACCCCAGCCCACGGGGCCCGGCATGGTGGGCTGGAGATGCTGGCCCGTTCCGGTCTGCGGCCCCAGCTGCCCCGGCTGGCCCGGCTGGCCGCCACGGGCCTGGGCGGCCAGGGCCTCCGCCGCGTTGTGCATGAGCATCTCGATCAGCCGTACGGCCTGTGCGGTCGGAAGGGTCAGTACGACCTCGGCGTCGCCGGCAATCGTGAACGTCACGGATACATCCGCCATGTCGGAATCACGTCCTCGAGTGGGCGCTGGTTGTGCCTCCGCAGGCGCGTATATCACGATTGCGCCTCCTTCGACCTGAGTGTGCCTGAACAAGCGCGCATGCACGGTTTGGATCCGTCTGCCGCAGAGGCCACGGTACGGCGCGGCGGCCGGCCGGTGCCCGCCGCCTCACGGTGGGCCTGCCGGCGCGGCCGCGCCGATCACAGCCCGGTAGTGTCCGGACGGTGGCAGCATCACATCCTCCCGTTCGTCCGGACCTGGGCGGCCGTCGCGGAAGGCCGCCGGGGACACCGGCCGGGCCACCGCTCGGGCCGCGGCCCGGGCCACCGCCCGGATCGTCATGGGTATCGGTGGTATCAGGGGTGCTGGGGGTGCCCGGATCGCGGCCCGGGCCGCTGGGGCTGCCGGCCGGCGCCCGCGCGCGGCAGCCCAGCGTGGCCGAGTGCGTCGCCGAACTGGAGCGGTGCTACCCGCCGTCCTGGGCCCAGTCGTGGGACGCGGTGGGGCTCGCCGTCGGCGACCCGGACATGCCGGTTCAGCATGTTCTGTTCGCCGTCGACCCCGTCGTCGAGGTCGTCCGGGAAGCTGTCGAGCGGGGTGCGCGGCTGCTGGTCACCCACCATCCACTGTTCCTGCGGGGGGTGCACGCGGTGGCCGAGACGAACGCGGGCGGCCGGGTCGTGGCCACCGCCATCCGCGGTGGGGTGGCGCTGTTCACCGCCCACACGAACGCCGATGTGGCCTGCCCCGGGGTGAGCGACGCGCTCGCGGACGCACTCGGGCTCACCGCCGTCGAACCACTCGACAGGCTGCCGGAACGGCCGGGTGGGCCGGAACAGCCGAGGGAGCCGGAACGGCCGGGAGGGCCGGAACGGCCGGGAGGGCCGGAACGGCGGGGAGAGCCAGGACGGCTGGGCGGGCTGGGACGGCTGGGACGGCCGGGGAAGCCGTCGGACGGCCCGGGCCGGCCCGGCAACGGTGGTCTCGGCCGGGTCGGTGAGCTGCCCCGGGCCGAGCCGCTGCACGTCTTCTGCGCGCGGGTGGCCGCCGCGCTGCCCGCCACCGCCGGCGGGGTGCGCGCCACCGGCGACCCGGACCGCCCGGTGCGCCGGATCGCGGTCTGCGGTGGCTCCGGCGGCGAGCTGACCGGTGCCGCCGCGCGTGCCGGCGCCGACGCGCTGGTGACCGCCGACGGGCGCCACCACCACGTCCTCGACGCCGTGGCCGCCCACGACGTGGCGCTCGTGGACGTGGCGCACTGGGCCAGTGAATGGCCCTGGCTGCACGTTGCCGCGGCCCGGCTGCGTGCCGGTCTGGCCGCCCGAGGCCGTACGGTGAACACCACGGTCTCCGCCCTGGTGACCGACCCGTGGCGGTGGCACGCGCCCTCGTCGTGGCCGGCCGGGCCGGATCCCGGCCGAGCGGCGGGTCAGAGCCACGGCCACGGGCAGGACCAGGACCAGGACCAGGACCAGGCTGACGATTCTGACCAGGGCCGGGACCAGTGGTGACGGATGCCGCCGGGAGCAACGTCCGCGGAGCACCGTCGCGGAGCACAGTGAGGAGCACATGAAGGCCGATCCAGCGACCCAGCTTCGCCTGTTGGACGTACAGGCGATCGACTCCAGCCTTGACCGGCTCGCCGCGCGCCGGCGCAACCTGCCCGAGCATGCCGAGATCGACAAGCTGGACGCGCAGCTCGCCGCCCTCAACGACGACCTGGTCCGGGTCTCCACCCAGCTGCGGGACCTGGGCCGCTCGCAGCAGAAGCTGGAGACCGAGGTCGACCTGGTGCGCTCCCGGGCCGCCCGGGACCGCGAACGGCTGGACTCCGGGCGGATCACCAACGCCCGTGAGCTGGAGAACCTGCAGGCGGAGATCGCCTCGCTGGCCCGCCGGCAGGGCGTGCTCGAGGACGAGCTGCTCGAGCTCATGGAGACCGCCGAGGGGCTGGAGGCCCGGGCCGGGGTGATCAGGGCGGACCAGGAGCGGGTCGACGCCGAGCGGGCGACGTCCGTGGCCAGCCGGGACGCGGCCCTGGCCGAGATCGACAACGAGGTGGCGGCCCGCCGCGCCGAACGCGAGGCCATCGCCCCGGCCCTGCCCGCCGACCTGGTGGCCCTGTACGAACGGCTGCGCGCCTCGTCCGCCGGGGTGGGGGCGGCCCGGCTCGTGCGGCGCCGCTGCGAGGGATGTCACCTGGAGCTCTCCGGCGGCGACCTGCGCGAGGTCGCCGCGGCTCCGGTGGACGCCGTCGTGCGTTGTGAGGAGTGCCGGCGCATCCTCGTCCGGACCGCGGAATCAGGCCTGTGAACCGGGCCAGCCGGGCCAGCCGGGCCAGCCGGGCCAGCCGGGCCAGCCGGGCCAGGTCGGCACGCGCGGCCGGGCGGCCCGTGGGCGGAGCCGGCCGTGCGCACGAAGCCGGCTTCGTGGACGGGGCCGGCTTCGTGGACGGGCGCGGCCTCGTGGACGGGGGCGCTCCGGCGGACGGGACCGGGCCGGTGAGCCGGCAGGCGGGCTGGCAGGCGGATAGGAGCCGATCATGAGTGACCGTCCGGCACGCCGGCTCGTCGTCGAGGCAGACGGCGGGTCGCGGGGCAATCCGGGCCCGGCGGGCTACGGGGCGCTCGTCCGCGACGCCGGCACCGGCGCCGTCCTGGCCGAGCGGGCGGGCGCGATCGGCCGGGCCACCAACAACGTCGCCGAGTACCAGGGCCTGATCGCCGGGCTGCGCGCCGCGGCCGACCTCGCCCCGGACGCCGACGTCGAGGTCCGGATGGACTCCAAGCTCGTCGTCGAGCAGATGAGCGGACGCTGGAAGATCAAACATCCGGCCATGCGTCCGCTGGCGACACAGGCCGCCGAGGTCGCGCGGGAGTTCCCCCGGGTCCGCTACACCTGGATTCCGCGGGAGCGCAACAGCCACGCCGACCGGCTGGCGAACGAGGCCATGGACGCCGCCGCGCAGGGCCGCACCTGGGAACCACCCGAGCCCCAGTCGCCGGAGCCCGTCCCGCACACGGCACCGACCACCCACCGGCTGTCGGGCTGGATGGCCCCGCCCGCTCCTCCCACCACCACCGTGCTGCTGCGCCACGGGCAGACCCCGATGTCGGTGGAGAAGCGGTTCAGCGGCACGCTGGACGCCACCCTGACCGACGTCGGCCAGGCGCAGGCGCTCGCCGTGGCGGGGCGGCTGCGCGACGTCCCCTTCGACGCGGTGTACTGCTCGCCGCTGAAACGGGCCCGGCAGACCGCGGACGCCCTCGGCCGGGACTACCTGGTCGACGACGACCTGCGCGAGACCGACTTCGGGACCTGGGAGGCCCTGACCTTCGGCGAGGTCCGCCAGCGCTTCCCGGACGAGCTCAACGCCTGGCTGGCCGACCCGTCGGTCGCCCCGCCCGGCGGGGAGAGCATCCTCGCCACGATCCGGCGGGTCACCGCCGCCCGCGACCGCGTCCTGGCCGCGCACCCGGGCAGCCGGATCCTGATCGTCTCGCACGTGACCCCGATCAAGGCCCTCACGCAGCTGGCGCTGGACGCCTCGCCCGCCGTCCTCTACCGGCTTCACCTCGACCTGGTGTCGCTCTCCACGATCGACTGGTACTCGGACGGCCCCGCGGTGCTGCGCGGCTTCAACGACGGCATCCACGCCGCCCACCTGGTCGAGCCGGGCCAGTAGCCGCGCTCCCGGCGATCCGCCCGAGGCAACGAGCGGCTCGGACGACAGGAAACGACGGGAAACGACAGGAAACGACAGGAAACGCCGACTGGCTACGTGCGGACCTCACCGGCGAAGGCGGCTCGCAGGTCGGTGTGCGCCGCTTCGAGATCGTCCGCGAAGGCGGGGTCTGCCGCGTACTCACGCAGGGCCTCTCCGAGCCGGTCGGCAACGGTATGCCGTTCCGGCACGAACCGGCCGACTGCCACGCCGTCACGCGTGATCACTACGGCCTCTCCGTGCTCGACCGCATCAAGCAGCCCGGCGAAGTTACGGGCCGCCTGGGTGGCAGTCATCGTCCTGATCGATACGGCCTATCAGACCTGATATGTATATACGTAACGAGGTCTGGAGCGGCTGCCGAGGAAGCGGGCCGTCCGAGACCGCGCTCACGGCTGCGACGCTCACCCTCACAGCTCCGATCCGGGCGTATGTCTGGTTCGGGGGCCGGGCCGGGCTGTCCGGTCAGGGTGTCCGGGACTGCTGGGCCGGGTGCCTGCCGCGGCGGTACTGGCGCAGTTCCTTCCGCACCCTGATCTGGGTGATCAGCCCGATCAGCAGCCCGATCAGGAGGCCGGCCGCCGTCGCGGCGGCGAGCGCGCCCGCGAGCGACATGTTGTGGGTCGAACCGAACAGCCAGATGTCCACCCGCTGGTTGTTCTGCACGACGAAAACGATCACGGCGATCGCCAGCAGCAGGACGAGGACGGTGATCGCATAGGTGGAGTAGGCGACACCGCGCCGCCGCTCGGCCGGTACGGGCTCGGCGGGTGGGACCGGTCCGGCGGGCGGGGTGGGCGTGGTCGGGCCGGTGCCGCTCGCCCCGGGCACGCCGGTACCCGGTGACCAGGCTCCGCCGGCAGGCGGGGGCTGTGTCGGGCGAGTGTGGTCGATCTTCTTGGTGGGCTCTCCAGGCGTTGTCACGGCCGATCCCGTCCCTCGTCTCCCTGATGGTGCCTGATGGTGCCGTCTTCCAGAATGATGTTGCCTCGCGGGCGGTGGCTGTGCCGGGCGCGGTGTAGCCGCTGATGCCGCGCTGTCCCGGCATCGCCGCTGCCCTGGCACCGCCTGTTGTCCTGGCACGAAGTATCCCCGTCCTGGGTTACCGGGGCAGGCCGGGACGGGCCGTCATGGCATATGCTGACGGTCACGGATGAGTCGGCCAGGCGGTCGCGTCGGTTCCGCTCCCGCGGAGCCGCCGAGGAACGTCCGGGCTCCACAGGGCAGGGTGGTGGGTAACACCCACCCGGGGTAACCCGCGGGACAGTGCCACAGAAAACAGACCGCCGGCGTCCTCGGGCGCCGGTAAGGGTGAAACGGTGCGGTAAGAGCGCACCAGCGCCCGGGGTGACCCGGGCGGCTAGGTAAACCCCACCCGGAGCAAGGTCAAAAGGTCCTGGAGCCTCTTGGGGTTCCGGGGCTGCGCAGGCGTTCGAGGGCTGCCCGCCCGAGCCTGCGGGTAGACCGCTGGAGGCTGCCGGCAACGGCAGCCCGAGATGGATGACCGCCAGCCGGAGCCGTCTCACGGCCCCGGCCCACAGAACCCGGCGTACCGGCCGACTCATCCGCCCCACAGCCCCTGAGCTGGGCAGACAGCAGTTCCCGCGATCGTGGCCCGTACCTGGCCCGCGGGAGCGCCGAGCACGGAATCGACGGCCCGGCGCTGAACGAGGAGAGCACAGCGCGGAGGGTGCGGGCGGGGCCCCGCCCGCCCTTCATCGGCGCGTTCGACAGCGCTCGCGACGACCTGTCCGAGCAGGGTGGACGAAGCTGACCGGCCTCTCGGCCTGCCAGCGACGAGACCACCTGTGGTCACCGTCCGAGGAGTTTTCTGATCTATCCCGAGCGTTCCGCAGCACCGGTGGCAGCGGCCAGGTTCCCCCTGATCGTGACGACCAGCGGATGGTCAGGACCGAGAACCCGCAGACTGTCGGCGAGCGCCTGCTCGTACAGGCCGATGGCCTGCGCCACCCGCCCCGCCGTCTGGTAGGCGCCGGCGAGGTTGTTGCGGGAGGTCAGGGTGTCGGGGTGGTCGGGGCCGAGTCTGGTCTCGGTGAGGGCGAGTCCGCGACGTAGGTAGGGGAGGGCCGTGTCCGGCCGGCCGTGATGCGCCAGATAGCTGCCGGTGCGGTCACACAGCCACGAGACCACCGGGGCTGTCCGTTCGTCCCAGCCGCCGTCGTCATAACCGTCCAGCACGGCGCGGACGTGCGGCAGCAGGGAGCGCCAGCGGGGCCAGCCCGCCGGCTGCTCGATGTCGGTGGGCAGCGCGGCCCGTAGCAGCCGGAGCAGGGTGGCCGCCGTCGTCATCCGACCCTCGGGGCTGATCCCGGCCCGGGTTGCGGCCGCGATCAGCCGGTGGGTCGTCACCGCCGGCCCGTCCCGGCGGGTCAGGCCGTAGTCGACCAGCGCCCCGACCGTCTCCGCCCACGCCAGCCGGTCGCCGGCTGCCGCCCGCAGGGGCCCCGCTGGGAGTTCCTCCACCCCGTCGACGAGCAGATCGACCGGCAGCGGGTCCGGGGCGGCCACCGCGCACACCTCCAGCAGGGCGACCGCCGCTGGCGCCGTGGTCCGCAGCCGCTGCACCGACAACGCCCACAGGTTCCCCACGGTGATCCCCGGCCGGTCCGCCACCCGGCCCCGGGCCAGCAGGTCCTCCAGCCGGCCGGCCAGCAGCTCGGCATACTCCTCCGGCGGCATCCCGGTCTGGACCAGGTAGCCGGCGGCCTGCTCCACCGCCAACGCCAGATCCCCCAGCAGCGCGCAGATCCGCCCGGCCACCGCCGGGTCGATCCCGCCCACCCGGGCGGTCAGCAGGCCGACGGCCTCGGCCCGGGTCAGTTCCGCTACCTCCACCGCCGGGCCGAACCCGTCCAGCCCGCCGCGCCGGGAGGTCACCAGCAGCCGGCCGGCCCCGTCCACCGGCCGTAACGGGCCGACCACATCCGGGTCCTCGACATTGTCGAGGAGCAGCAGCCAGCGCAGCCGCTGACGGCGTAACGCGGCCAGCACCGCCGCGATCTCCGCGCCGTCGGGCAGGCCGAGCGCGACCCCGAGCGCGGCCACATGGCCCGGGATCAGGTCCGGGTCCTGCGCCGGCACCCACCACACCACATCGAACCCGCCGGCATGCCGGTGGGCGTACTCCACCGCCAGCGCGGTCTTGCCCACCCCGCCAAGCCCGCGCAGCGCGCACACCGCGACCGCGCCCGAGCCGGCCAGCTGCCGGTCGACCGCGGCCAGCAGATCGCCCCGGCCGACGAAGTGCGCCAGCCGGGGCGGGACGTTCCACACCGCCGGCAGCTCCGGTGGGAACACCGGCCCCACCGAAGCCGCCGAGGCTGCCGGGCCCGCCGGGCCGCCGGGGAAGTCCGGTTCGGTGGCCGGCTTCCCCCGCTCACCCGCGGCAGCGGCAAGCAGCGCGCGGCGGGCGGCGTCCTTGTCGACCCCGAACAGGTCCACCGCGACGATCTGACCGAGCAGACCGGGACGTTCACACTCCTCGATCCGGAACACCAGCAGCTTCCGGCTCCGGCCGAGCGGATCGTCCTTCCAGGCGGCCTGCCACTCCGCCGCCGCGTACACCGATGTCAGATAGGCCGCCGAGAGCACCGCGACCGTCCGCTCCGCAACCTGGGCGGCCTGGTGCATCTCCTCCACGAACCCGGCCCCGGCCCCGAAATCCCACGCCTGGATCAACGTGGTGTAGCCGGCTGCCTCCAACGCCCAGGCGATCCACTCCGCCCACGCCCGGTCCCGCCCGGTATAGGACACGAAGAAATCCCGGCGAGCGCCCACCCCATCCCCGTCACCCACCGCACCAGCATCCCACTCCGCCCGTACGGACCCGAACCCACACACAGTCGGCAGCACGACGACGCGCGCGATCCGCGGGGCATCCCCGGCCGGCACGGACGAGAACCCGTGATCGTCGCCAGAACCGGTAATTCCCCAGGGGCTGTGCTCAAGTAATTCCCCAGGTGGCCCGTGATGTGGATGTCAGCTGGTGGTCGTGGCGGCCTGGACAGTCATGTCGATGGCGATGATGCTGCCGGTGGCGCTGCCGGCCATCCGCCATGTCGCCCTCAACAGCATCCGGGAGCGGCGGGCCCGGGCGATGACCGTCTTCGTCGCCACCTACATCGCGGTCTGGGCCCTGTTCGGCCTCGTGGCCCTGCTCGGCGTGCGCGCGGCCGTCGACGTTGCCGGCGTCGGCGGCCGGGCACTGCTGCTGGCCGCGCTCGCGGCCGCGGCGCTCTGGCAGGCCGGCGGGGTCAAGCGCCGGAGCCTGGCCCAGTGCCGGCGCACCGTGCCGCTGCCGCCGGTCGGACGGCGGGCGGACGTCGCGTGCGTGCGGTTCGCGTTCCTGCACGGCAGGCGATGTGTGCTCTCCTGCTGGCCGTTGATGGTTCTCATGGCCGTCGTCGAGCACGGCGCCGTCGTCTGGATGATCGCGTTGGCCGTGGTCGTCTCCGCCGAGGAACTGACCCGTGTCGGCCGCCGCCTGCCGGGCCTGTCCGCCGTCGCGCTCACCCTGACCGCGGCGTTCCTGCTGCTCAGCGGGTGAGGAGCGGCGGGCTGACGCGGCAGCGGACGCCCCTCACCCGTCCACCGGGCCCGGGCCGAACAGGTCAGGAGCGCGACGTGACCTCCGGCCACGGTGTGCCCGGGTCGCCTTCGGGGCCGTGGCCGTCTGGTGCGTAGCTGCGGAAGGCGGCATGGTCCGGGCCGGTCCGGGTCGTGTCCTCGCCGGTGGTGGCGGGCGGGCCGGGGCTGACCAGGTCGCCGCGCAGCCGGATGTCGAACGGGACCGCGAGCGCGAGCCGAGGCCCGCCACCGACGGTCTCGGGAGCCCGCTCCGGCGGGGCGACGGCCGTGGGCGGGCTGGCCGGGCCGGCCGGGGCGGCGGAGATCCGGTCGAGGAGGGCCTGCTGCTCCGGCGGGAGGGGCTGGGAGCGGAGGAAGGCCAGCAGCCGGCTGATCCGGATCCCCTCGTTGACAAAGCCGCCGAGTTCCCTGTGGTCCGACGCCTGGACGGCGGCATGGTGCAGCGCGACGATCTCCCACTGGTCGTTGAAGACCGGCGAGCCGGATGATCCGGGCTCGGTGTCCGTCTCGTAGTGCAGGAACAGGTCGAGCAGGTCCACGATCCGGTTCTCCCGCAGCGCGACCTGCTTCTTCCCCCCGCCGGGATGCTGGATAATCGTGACGAAGTCCCCGACGATGGCTTTGCCCTCCCCTTCGAACAGCCGGTTGAACCCGAACCGGGCCAGCTCCGCCGGGGCGGCCCGCACCGCGACCAGCGCGAAGTCCAGCCGCTGGTCGGCGACGAAGAACCGGGCCGGGTCCAGCGCGAAGGGGACGGGTGCCAGCGGCCGGCCGTCGGGCGCGTCCTGATAGTCGAATTCGACACCGCTGAACCCGGCTGTCCGGGCGTCGGGGAGCACATGATGATTGGTCAGCAGCAGCTCCGGGGAGACCAGGCTGCCGGTGCCGTAGCCGGCCAGCCGGCCCCGCCCGTCCCGGATGACGACCCGGCCGACCGACCGCGCGGCGGCGACACCGCCTTCCAGGTAACCGACCCCGAGCAGGTCGTTCGTTACCAGGATCCGTTCCAGGACGGCGCTCGCCGCCGCGGTGGCGGCTGGTTCCCCGGCGGCCACCGCGGCCGGGCTGACCGGCCGCACATCCGGGTAGAAACGGGCCAGCCGGTCGATCCGGGTCGCCACCCGGGCCGGCTCGTCCGCCCGCGCGATTCCGCCTGGCTCCCGCAGGACCGCGATTTTTTCGTGGCGCTGTTCGCTTCTGTCCGCCACCCGGGCCGCGACCGCGGCCCGCAGCTCGGACGGTACTTCCTCCACTGGCACCGTGGACGGCGTTTCCTCCACTGACATTGTGGCCCCCGCAGGTCGTCGGAAACTGGGCCGGAACGACACGCCGGCCCATCGGGAAAAGTCGCTGACAAAATTGCAGAAAAAGCGGCGCACGGGCTATCGCGGAGAAAATCCTGTCGCGGCGCGGGCACCTTTGGCGCAACAGTTCCGTGCGCGCCGCATGTCACCCCCCGGGCCGCCCTGCCATGCTGTCAGCCGACGATTCAAGAGTAAAGAAGGCCCCACGGCGGCGTCAGTACATTTTACACACCGGTTCTTTTTTTGTGCACCGCATGTCACT
>NZ_CEVIVC010000074.1:20607-25270 GCF_982290645.1 Protofrankia sp. CiP1_Cm_nod4 | reverse complement strand
GTCCTGCAGCCCGGAGGGATCCCGACGGGAAACCGCCTCCACATCAGGCGCGCGCACCCCGCCGGTCGGGATCAGCGCCAACTCACCCACGGGGGCATCCGCCCCGTCCTCGTCCTTCCCGTCCGCTTCGCCCCTGGGCGCGGGCGCGATGGCGCGCGGGAACGACAACGGCGGGGTGCGCGCGCCTGATGTGGAGGCGGTTTCCCGTCGGGATCCCTCCGGGCTGCAGGACTTCTAGGAGCCCACAGGCCCACGGCGGCGCCGCGGTGGGTGGCGGTCCGCAGGATGCCCAGGAGCCCGCGGGCTCCTGGGGCTCCAGGCCCTGGCGGTTCCCAGGGCCTGGGCGTTCCCGGGGCCCGGCGTTCCCGGATCCTGGAGTTTGAAAATATCGGAAAAGGTTCCGGATGTATCCACCATCACGGCATATCGGTCATATGGCCCTCTGGATCCGCGATGTCCGGTCCGCGGAATTCGTTCCAGTGGTGCCGGTCACGGCCATCGTCCGGCCATGACAGTTCTCAGCGGTGTTCTCGTCCTGCTGTCGGCCGTGCTGCTGGGGGTGGGGATCCTGGGCGGCACCGGTTTTGTCTATGCCTCGGTCGTGATCGGCCTGCTGGCGGCGGCGCTACTGCCGCTGGGGGCACGCAGGCCGTCCCGGCGTCCACCGGCAGGCCGGGACACCCGCTGAGTCTCCCGGCCTGAAACACTCCCGGCGAAGCCTGCCCGCGGTCTGTCAGCCAGCCGCGTCGGCTGTGCCGGTGGTGCCGGTGGTGCCGGTGGTGCCGGCCGCCGGCCGCAGCCAGAACGTCAGCCCGAGATCCGGTGCGCGCTGGCCGGCATCGTCCGCGTCCTGGTCCGCCTGCTGGCCCGCGGGGGCGGCGCCCTCGGTGAACGTCACGGCGAGGACCTCGGCGGCCACGGTGGACGCGTGCTCCCGCAGGGCCTGGGTGGTCTGCGGCGTGTCCGCCGTCCAGCGGACGTCGACCCGGTCGGTGATGTCCAGGCCGGCGGCCTTGCGTGCCTCCTGCAGGATCCGCACCACGTCCCGGGCGACACCGGCCCGCCGCAGCTCGGGGGTGATCTCCAGGTCGAGGGCCACGGACAGCCCCGACTCCGAGGTCACGGCCCAGCCCTGCCGCGGGGTCTCGGAGATGATGAGATCGTCGCCGGCGAGCTCGATCCGTTCGCCGTCCACCTCGACGGTGAGCCGGCCGTCCACCGGCCGGCCCGCCGCGGCGACGGCCGCCGCGACCAGCGGGGTCCGCTTGCCGAACCGGCGGCCCAACGCCCGGAAGTTCGGTTTCACGGTGACGTCGACCACATCGGCGGCCGCAGCCTCGACGGCGGCGACGTTGAGCTCCTCGGCGATCTGGGCGCGCAGGTCCGCGCAGAGCCCGGCGAACTCGGGGGCGGCCACCACGGCGCGGGCCAGCGGCTGGCGGGTCCGCACACCGCTGCTCGCCCGGGCCGCCCGGCCGAGCTCGACCACCCGCCGCACCAGGTCCATCCGGGCGGCGAGCGTCGCGTCCACGAGCTCGGGCCGCGGGGCCGGCCAGCCGGCGAGGTGGACCGAGTCCGGGGCGTCCGCCCGCACACCGGCGGCCAGCTTCGACCACAGCGTGTCGGTGAGGAACGGGATGAAGGGGGCCAGCAGCCGGGTCAGGCCGTCCAGGCAGGTGTAGAGGGTCTCCAGGGCGTCCGGGTCGGCCTCCCAGAACCGCCGCCGGGAGCGGCGCACGTACCAGTTGGACAGGTCGTCGATGAAGCGGGCCAGGCGGCGCCCGGCGCGCAGCGAGTCGAACCCGTCCAGCGCCTCGGTGACCTCGGTGATCGTGGCGTGCAGCTCGGAGAGCGCCCACCGGTCGAGCACCGGGCGGGCCTGCGGTTCGGCGGCGGGCGTACGCCCCGGCGCCCAGCCCGCGGCGTTCGCGTACAGGACGAAGAACGACGCGGTGTTCCAGTAGGTCAGCAGCACCTTGCGGACGATGTCCTCCAGCGCCTCGTGGCCGACCCGGCGGTCCGACCACGGCGAGCCCGCCGCGAGCATCAGCCAGCGCACCGCGTCCGCGCCGTGCCGCTCGAACAGCTCGAACGGGTCGAGGACGTTGCCCAGATGCTTGCTCATCTTGCGGCCCTCGGCGTCGAGGAGGAGGCCGAGGCAGAGCACGGTCTCGTACGACGAGCGGTCGAACACCAGCGTCCCGATGGCCATCAGGGTGTAGAACCAGCCGCGGGTCTGGTCGATGGCCTCGCAGATGTACTGCGCCGGGTACTGGGCCGCGAACTCCTCGCGGCTGCGGTGCGGCGCGCCCCACTGGGCGAACGGCATCGCCCCGCTGTCGTACCAGACGTCGATCACGTCCGGGACCCGGCGGGCCACCGCCGAGCAGGCCGGGCAGGCGATCGTGACCTCGTCGACGAACGGCCGGTGCGGGTCGAGCCCGGACAGGTCACGTCCGGCCAGCGAGGACAGCTCCAGCAGCGACCCGACACAGGTCAGATGCGCCGGGTCGGCGGTGCAGCGCCAGATCGGCAGCGGCGTGCCCCAGTAGCGGTTGCGCGACAGCGCCCAGTCGACGTTCCCTCGCAGCCACTCCCCGTAACGGCCGTTCTTGATCCGTGAGGGGTGCCAGTCGGTGCGCTCGTTCTCCGCCAGCAGCCGGTCGGCGACCGCAGTCGTCCGGATGTACCAGGACGGCAGCGGGTAGTAGATCAGCGGGGTGTGGCAGCGCCAGCAGTGCGGGTAGCTGTGGGTGTAGTCCTCGGCCCGCCACAGCACCCCGCGGGCGCGCAGGTCGTCGACGAGGGGCGCGTCCGCGTCCTTGAAGAACAGCCCGCCGACCAGCGGGACGCCGGTGACGAACCGGCCGTCGCGGCCCACCGGGTTGACCACCGGCAGCCCGTGGGCGCGGGCGACGGCAAGGTCCTCGGCGCCGAAGGCCGGGGCCTGGTGGACCAGCCCGGTGCCGTCGGTCGTGGTGACGTAGTCGGCGAGGACCACCGAGTGCGCGGCCGCCGTTGTGACCTGGCCGGTGGTCTGACCGGCGGTCTGAGCGGTGACCTGGCCGGCGGTCTGGCTGGCGGTCTGGCTGGCGGCGTGGCCGGTGGTCTGGCTGGCGGCGTGGCCGGTGGCCGCGGCCGGGGTGGCGAAGTCCGCCGCCGGCAGCAGCTCGAACGGGCGGGCGTAGGCCACCCCCGCCAGCTGCGCGCCGCGCAGCGTCCGGATGACCTCGGCGTCCGGGCCCACCGCGGCGGCGAGCAGCGGCTCGGCCACCAGCACCAGCTCGTCCGCACGGCCACCGGCGGAGGTCCGGGCGACCACGTAGGTGACGTCCGGGTGCACGGCGACCGCGGTGTTCGACACCAGCGTCCACGGGGTGGTCGTCCAGACCAGCAGGCTCACCCCCGCCTCGGCGAGCGGTCCGGACGTCACCGGGAACCGGACGTACACCGACGGGTCGACCACGTCCTCGTACCCCTGGGAGACCTCGTGGTCGGACAGGGGTGTCTCGTCACGCGGGCAGTACGGGGTGACCCGGTGGTCCTCGACGAGCAGCCCCCTGTCGAAGATCTGCCTGAGGGACCACCAGACGCTCTCGATGTAGGAGGTGTCCATGGTGCGGTAGGCGTTGTCCAGATCGCACCAGTAGGCCATCCGCTCGGTCATCCGGGAGAAGTCGGCGACGTGGCGCAGCACCGACTCGCGGCAGCGGGCGTTGAACTCGGCGATGCCGAAGTCCTCGATGTCGCTCTTGCTGGTGAAGCCCAGCTCCTTCTCCACGGCGAGCTCGACGGGCAGGCCGTGACAGTCCCAGCCGGCGCGGCGCGGGACATGGAAGCCGCGCATCGTGCGGAAGCGGGGGAAGAGGTCCTTGAACACGCGCGCCTCGACGTGATGGGCGCCCGGCCTGCCGTTGGCGGTCGGAGGGCCCTCGTAGAAGACCCACTGCGGGCCGTTGGCGGTCGCGTCCAGGGAACGCTGGAAGACCTTCAGGTCCTTCCAGCGCTGGAGCATGTCGCGCTCGAGGGCGGGCAGGTCGACCTGGGTCGACAGCGGCGGGAACACCGGCGCCGGCCGGGCCTGCCCGGCCGGCCGGGCGGCCGGGGCCTGCCCGGTGAGCTGGGGGGACGGGGTGTACGCGGCAGGCTGGTCCGGCGCGGCAGGCTGGTCTGGCTCGGTGGGCTGGTTCGGCATGGGCGGGTCTCCGTCAGATCTCCGTCGGTTTCGGGCTCCAACGGAGGGACGACACCCCACGGCACCCGGCGTTCGCCGGGGCGCGGTGGCACCGCGGTACCACCCTCCTTGCCTCCCGGGACGCCGGTGTGGCGGCCCGGACAGACCACTCGTCGCGCGCGGTACCGGATCTACTGGGGGCGCGGGCCCTGTTCTCCCGGCGGCTCAGGGGTGATCTTCGCAGCGCGCTGGCCGCCGGGCTCACACCGTCCCCGGCTCGCTGGACGCCGTCCTGAGGCCGGTCGTCCCTGGCTGCGCCCGCCGCTACTCGTCCCGTCAACGCCGTCCGCTGTGTCAAGCGTAGTGGACGGGACGGAGCATTCGGTGGGCCCCTGGCATCCGGAGCCGGGATCCCGGGCCGACCACCTCGGCCGGTCCGGGTGGCCGCCTGGCCCGGCCGCCGGCCCGTAGGTGAAAACCGCTGTGGGG
>NZ_CEVIVC010000074.1:12470-20206 GCF_982290645.1 Protofrankia sp. CiP1_Cm_nod4 | reverse complement strand
GTGGCGCGAGGGTGACGGTCATGGTGCGTTCCGGGCATGAAGGCGCTGCCCGTAGAGTGGGGCAGGTGTGGGAGAGGGCGTCCACGGGCGGGACCGGTGGGATGTGACGGCCGAGGTGGAAAACGGGAAGTCCATCCCGGACCTGGATGATCCCGCTGGTCCGGATTTCGACGTGTCGTCGGCCCATGAGGAGAGTCACATCAGCGGGAGCCGTACCGGCGGCGAGCCGTATCGGGTGTGCCGGTCGCCACGCGCGGTGGCCACGGTGGCCGGTGCCGGTCTTGTGATCCTCGCCATCGACGTGGTCACGAAGATCGCCGCTGTGGCGAGCCTGTCGGACCGGGCACCGATCGAGCTGCTTCCCGGCGTACTCGACCTACGGCTGACGCGTAACCCCGGGGCCGCGTTCAGTATCGCTGGTGGCGCGACCGTGCTGTTCAGCATCGTCGCCCTGGTGGTTGTCGTGATCATTGTTCGCACCGCCCGGACGCTGACGTCGCTGTCGTGGGCGGTCGTGCTCGGTCTGCTGCTCGGCGGGGCCCTGGGCAACCTCAGCGACCGGATCTTCCGCGCGCCGGCGCCGCTGCGCGGGCATGTCGTGGACTGGATCCACCTGCACAACTGGCCGGTGTTCAACATCGCCGACTCGGCGATCGTGATCGGTGGGGTGGTCGCGGTCATCCTGGCGGCCCTCGGTACCGCTCTGGACGGCCAGCCCGCCCCGCGGGACGGCCAGCCGAATCCGGACGGGCCGGCGGGCCCCGACGGCCGGCCCGCGACGGACATCGACGACCGCGATGGACAGTAACGAAACCGGCGATACGGCCGGTAACGAAGCCGGTAACGAAGCCGGTGACGCGGCCGGCGGCGAAGCCGGCCAGGTAGCCGTGGCAGGGGGCGGTGTGCGGGACAGGCGTGCGCTCCCGGTTCCCGACGGGCTGGACGGCCTGCGCCTGGACGCGGCGATCGCGCGGATGTTCGGGCTGTCCCGGACGGCCGCGGCCCAGCTTGTCGACGACGGCCAGGCCAGCGTGGACGGGGCCGTACGCGGCCGCTCCGACCGGGTCGGCGCCGGGGCGTGGCTGGAGGTGTGCCTGCCGCCCCCGCCGAACCCGGTCCGGGTGGCGGCCGAGCCGGTGCCCGGCCTGCAGGTGATCCATGATGACGACGACATCGTGGTGGTCGGCAAGCCGGTCGGGGTGGCCGCCCACCCCGCGCCGGGCTTCACCGGCCCGACCGTGATCGGTGGCCTCGCCGCCGCGGGCTACCGCGTCGCGACCAGCGGTGCCGCGGAACGCCAGGGCGTTGTCCACCGTCTCGACGTCGGCACGACGGGCATCATGGTCATCGCGAAAAGTGAGCGCGCCTACACCGTGTTGAAGCGGGCTTTCCGGGACCGCGAGGTCGAGAAGATCTACCGTGCTCTGGTGCAGGGGCATCCCGACCCGTCCAGCGGCACGGTGGACGCGCCGATCGACCGGCATCCGCGTAAGCCCGGCCTGTTCGCCGTGGTAGCGGGTGGGAAGCCCAGCGTCACCCACTATGACACCGAAGAGGCGTTCCGGGCCGCGTCGCTGCTCTCGGTGCGCCTGGAGACCGGGCGGACCCATCAGATCCGGGTGCACATGTCGGCGCTGCGGCATCCCTGCGTCGGCGATCTCGCCTACGGCGCTGATCCGGTCCTCGCCGGCCGGCTCGGGCTGGCCCGGCAGTGGCTGCACGCCGCCCAGCTGTCCTTCGCCCATCCCGCGGACAGGCGGTGGGTGACGTTCACCAGCCCCGACCCACCTGATCTCGCGGAGGCGGTTGCCGTTCTTCGGCGGCAGTCGTGACCGCCACCGGTCGTCCGCCGGCTGTGTTCCGGGCGGTGTGGCACCGGTTCGCCAGGGCCCGGTTCACCGGGGTCCGGACCGGGACCGGGGCTGATGCCGGGGCCGGGGCTGATGCCAGGGCCGGGGCTGATGCTGATGCCGGGGCTGAGGAGCAGACCGGGGCAGCGGGCCGGACGGGAAAGCTGTGGGTTCGCGGCTGGCGTCACTCTGTCGATCATGATGTGGGCCGGCTGGGGAGACCGCGGGCGGGACGGGCCGCCGTGGGCGCGGCATGGCGTGTGCTCGTTGGCCTCGACCATCTGGACGAACGTCTGTTGCCGGTCGCGGGCCGGATCCTGAGCGGGTTCACCGCCCGGGCCTCGCGTCTGCGAACCGCCGCCCCGGGCGTCCAGGGGCTGCCGGGCGGCCTGGCCGTGCCGGGCGCACGCACGGATGATCCGGCCGGCGGCGGTGGGCATGACAACGCGTCCGCCAGGTCGCGCAGGGACAGGGTTACGCCGTACGGTGATGAATGTGACCCGATCGGTAACGCTACCGCAAGCCGAGCCGTCGTGGCGGCCGGGAGAGGCACGGCGCGGCGCGGGACCGTCGAGCCGCGGGACACGGCCGTGGCTGCCGGCCTGGCCAGCACCGCTACCGCCGGTGGCCCGGCCAGCACCGCTACCGCCGGTGGCCTGGCCAGCACCGCTACCGCCGGTGGCCCGGCCAGCACCGCCGCGACTGGTGGCGGCGCGGTCCGGTGGGGTCTTTGCGGCCACCCCGTCATCGAACGGAGCATGCGGATGACGGCGCTGGGCGTGGTTTCGGTGATCGGGGTGAGCACGATCGCAGCCCTGGCGCGCGGCCCGGCCGGCGGACGCGATCTTGAGAGGTTCGACCAGCCGCGGACGGCGGTACCCGCGGTGGGGCGACGGGTGGATCCGGTCGCCAGGCCGGCCTACGCGCTGTCGGGTTCCCCTGCCGCCGGCACCGGTCCTGCCGCCGGCACCGGTCCTGACGCTGCCACCACCGGCCCGGGCATGGTCGCGGGCCCGGTTCCCGTCCCCGCCGCGATCGCGGTCCCCACTCGGGTCGAGGAGATGCCCGCGGCCGCCGTCCTGGTGGGCCTGGGACAGCGGGAGACGGTGGCGGGCTACCTGACGGCGGCGCGGACACGGCTGGCCACCGCGGCCCGGCGGGCCGAGTGGCCCGGCAGCCACCTCAACGCCCATACGGACGCCCACCCCGACGCCCACACGGACGCCCACACGGACGTCTACCCCGACACCTACGCGGTCGTCAGCTTCCCGGGCTACCGGACGCCGGAGCAGGCCCTCGACCTGCTCCGGGACCTGCGGACCGTGCGCGTGTTCTTCCGGGTCCCCCCTGACGGCGCGGCGTTGTCCGCGGATGTCCGCGACCCGCTCGCCGACATCCGGACCGCTTTCGCGCACGCCGCCGACGCCGCGGCGGCCCAGGCCGGCGCCGCTGGCGACGCCGGCGCTGACGCCCGGGAGCGTGCCGTGGACGAGACGGTGGCGTTCAGAGGTTCCTGCGCCTGCCTGTACGGGGCGGTCGTGGCGGCCCCGGCGTGGCGGCTGGCCGCTCTCGGCGAGGCCGAAGCGGTCCGGCTGGTGGACGTCGCGGCGGCGGACGTCCCCGCCGGGCCGGCTGTGTTCGTGCCGCTACGCCCCGAACAGTGATGATCTGAACAGCGGCGATCTGGGCGGTGGCGCCTCGGACAGTGATGACCTGAGCAGTGGCGGCGCGACCGGGGGCGGCGCGAGCGGGGGGCGACATGAGCGGGGCGGAATGGTGGCCGACAGCGGTGAAGGTGGCTGAGCAGCGGTGACACGGTGACGACGGCGGGAACGGTGACGACGGTGGCGCGGACGTGGTGGGCACGAGCCGTTCTCGCGCTGCTCGTCGTCGTCCTGATCGCGGATACGCCGGGGAGTGACGTCACCGGCGGGGCCGACGGGGCTGTCCAGGCCGCCCACATCACTCGGGCCGCCCAGGCCGCCGGCACCGTCGTGGCCGGCGGCGACGCTGTCGCGGTGAGCTCCGGTGCCGGCGCCGGCGCCGGTGGTCTGGATGCCGGCGCCGCTGGTCGCTACCCGCGGACCACGGCCGTGAGGGCGGCCGGCGCCGCCGCGGGGGCTGGCACCGGCGAGGCCGCTGCCCGGGCCGGCCATGCTCTCGATGCCGGTTCCGATGCCGGTCCCGATGCCGTCGCGGAGGTGCCGGTCACGCTGGCGCGCGGGAGCTCCCCGTACTCGTTGGCCGTCCAGGCGCGACGTGACGGCGAGGGGGTGGCGGAGGTCACCGCCGGGGCCCCCGGGGCCGACTGGGCGGTCCCGGGCGCGGAGTCCGCGGTGCTCGCGATCACGGTGGACGGCGTGCTCGCGACCGACCTCGTCGTGCCCGCCGCACATCCGATCACCAGAAGGGTCCAGCTCGGGCGGCTGCGTGCCGGCGTCCACACTCTCGAGATCACCCTGGACGAGCGGGCCTCCAGCGCTGGCGCGCGGACGGTGGTGATCGATGAACTGTCGGTATCGGTGGTGGCGCCCAGGGCGTCCGGCGGCCCGGATCCGCTTGCGTACGCCCCGATCCTCTACGGACGGTCGCTTCCTGAGTACGGCGGGCTCTTCCAGAACAACCACACCGACACCCCGCTGCTCGCCTGGCACACCCAGGCGCCAGCGGCCGGCCGGCCGGGCCACACGGTGCTGGAGTACAGCGTCATGTTCAGCAACGAGGACGGCGGCACCGGCAACGATCCCGGGTACCTCCAGGCACGCTGGGGACGCCAGACCGACATCGAGTGGGTGTACCGGGCCGAGCTCGACGCGGCCGGGTCCGTGGTGCCGGGGTCGGCGGTCTACCAGGGCCCCGACCACGCGACGCTGCCGTTCACCGGCCGCTACGAGGACGGCCATCCCGTGCTGCGGACGTGTACGGGCAACAACATGGTGTGCGACACGGTCGCCGGCCCCAGCGCCGGCACCGGTGGCATGCGGTTCCTCCTCGCCGCCGATCAGGAGCTCGCCGCGGGCGAGGCGCGGGAGCGGATGATGGACACCGCGGGGTGGACCTACCAGGTGTCTGCGGCCGAGGCGCGCCGCGAGGAGAAGATCGAGCCGGTGGCGTCCGCGTACACACCTGCACTGTCCGACCTGCGGAACTATCTGTACGTCGTGATCCGCAAGACCACGTCCGCCCCGGTCGTCCCGGTTGCCTCGGCCGTGCCGGGCCTGGCCTGGGCCGGCACCACGGTCGGGGTCCGGCTCGCGGGTGACCCGGACGTCCTCTACCGGTCCGACCACATGATCCCCGGCTGGTCCCTGCAGCGGGACGGCGCGGCCGCCACCGCGGTGGAGCTGCCCCCGGGCACGAAGCTCGCCGACATCGCCACGCTCGAGGTGCTGCGGGCCCCGGCCGGGGTGGCCGACCCGGGCTCGACGGTGACGGTCACCGGCGTCGAACGGGCGATCATGCTGGATGCCGACGGGCTGCCCGCGCCCGGGTCGCTGACCTGGTCGGGCAGGGTCACGCTCACCGCGTCCGAGCCGGGCGCCGTTCTGGTACGTCCATGAGGACGGTGCCGGGAGCGTCGGTCGAGGAGCGCGAGCCCCGTCCGTAACCACGCACGCAGGCCACGATCGGCGCGGGTCTGTTGTCTGTACGCTTTCTGGCCGCCCCAGCGCACACAGTGACAGACTCGCGCCGATTTTCTTCGGTGGCCGGCGCCCATCGGCGTGTGCTGTCGTTCGTGAGGATGCCGTCGGGCCCCAGGCCCCAGGCCCAAGGCCGCCGGTAATGGCCGCGGTGTTTTCGGGCAGCAATTTACGCGATATGACCGCTGTCGGGCCGGCGACATTCCAGGCTGTCGTCGTGTACGCTCCGTACGAATACGGTTCCATGTGACGGGCCAATCATGGCCGTACCGCCGCGGCTGATATCCACGCTTGTGATCAATATCACCCGTGGAGGCATGTCAGCTCGATTCAAGGATCCCTCAAGAATTTTTCCCAGTGCGATCGTCCAAACTCGGTACAGCGGCCACCCGGGAAGATCGGAAGGCCGCGAGGTCACGTTTCTTCCGCGGTGTCGGGAGGCCCGGGCCACCGGGTTACCAGGAGGAGGGATCGCTGGTGGTTTCAGTCCTGCGCAACAGTTCGGACGGCGAGGAAAGCACCGTCGAACCCGCGGCCTACTGGCTTCTTCCCAACCAGCTCATCCCCGGCCAGGGCAACCGGCGGCCGATCTCCCAGGATGCCGGCGGGGCCGCGTCGGAGGCGGCCCGGGAAAGCGAGCCGCTGACCCTCGAGCAGCACACCGCGCTCCTGGCCCGGCGGCGGCTGCTCGCCGAGCAGGGAGATGACCCGGAAGCCACCCGGCGGCATCACGCCCGGGGCAAACTCACCGCCCGCGAACGCATCGAACACCTGCTGGACGCGGGTTCCTTCACCGAACTCGACCTTTTCGCCCAGCACCGGGCCACCGGTTTCGGAATGGAGCGTTCCCACCCGTCCGGCGACGGGGTGGTCACCGGGTTCGGCACGGTGGACGGCCGCAGCGTGGTCGTTTTCGCGCATGACGCCCGGGTCCGCGGCGGCGCGCTCGGTGAGACGTTCGCGGCCAAGATCCACCAGGTGCTGGACCTGGCCGAGTCGATCGGCGCGCCGGTCATCGGCCTCAACGACGGCGGTGGCGCGCGCATTCAGGAGGGCGTCGCGGCGCTCGCCGGTTTCGGTGGGCTTTTCGCGCGTAACGTCCGCCTTTCCGGGGTCGTCCCCCAGATCAGCGCCGTTCTCGGGTCCTGCGCCGGCGGCGCGGTGTACTCCCCGGCGCTGACGGACTTCGTCTTCATGACCCGCGACACCGCGAACATGTTCATCACCGGGCCGGACGTCGTGCGCTCGGTCACCGGCGAGGACGTCTCCCAGGCCGAGCTCGGCGGAGCGCAGGTCCACGCCGAGCGCACCGGCGTGGCGAGCTTCCTCGCCGACGACGAGGAGACCTGCCTGGACGAGGTCCGCTACCTGCTCTCCTTCCTGCCGTCGAACAACAACGAGGCGCCGCCGGCGGTCGAGCCGTCCGACGACCCCGACCGCCGCTGTCCGGAGCTGCTGCGGATCGTGCCGCCGAACGAGCGGACGCCGTACGACATCCGGGACGTCATCGAGGAGATCGTGGACGACGGCGAGTACCTGGAGGTGCAGTCGCACTGGGCCCGCAACATCGTGTGCGTCCTGGCCCGTTTCGACGGGCGGGTCGTCGGGATAGTGGGAAACCAGCCGATGGTGCTGGCCGGTGTGCTCGACATCGACGCCTCGGAGAAAGCGGCGAGATTCGTCCGCATGTGTGACGCCTACAATATCCCGCTGGTCACGCTGGTTGACGTACCTGGCTTCCTGCCCGGGGTCGAGCAGGAACACAATGCCATCATCCGCCGGGGCGCCAAGCTGTTGTACGCCTACTGCGAGGCGACTGTGCCGCGGATCCAGGTTATTCTTCGCAAGGCGTTCGGCGGCGCCTACATCGTCATGGACTCCAAGTCGATCGGCTCCGACCTCTCGTTCGCGTGGCCGGTCAACCAGACCGCGGTCATGGGCGCGGACGGGGCCGCGAACATCATATTCCGCAAGGAGCTGGCGGCGGCGGAGAACCCCGACCGGTTGCGCGCGGAACTCACGAAGAAGTACAGCGACGCGCTGCTGCATCCCTATGCCGCCGCCGAGCGCGGCCATGTCGACGACGTCATCGACCCGGCCGACACCCGCCGGATGATCGTCCGCGGGCTGGCCTTCCTGCGGACCAAGCGGCACGTACAGCAGATCCGCAAACACCCCAACGAGCCACTGTAGGCATCCGGGCCGCCGGGGGCGCCGGACGACCGACAGCGTTGCCCCCGCCGGA
>NZ_CEVIVC010000074.1:4840-12226 GCF_982290645.1 Protofrankia sp. CiP1_Cm_nod4 | reverse complement strand
GGATTCCGCGGCGCCCTCTTCCGGCGGATTCCGTGGTGACTTCCCGGCGGATTCCGCGGCGCGGCCGTCCCGAGGCGCCGGCCGGGAAGCCGGCCGCGGGCACCGTTGCGGGACAGACGACGGAACCGGCGGCGAAGCGCCGGCACAACCGATGGCGGAACCGGCGGGACCAGGGACTGGGAACGGGAAGGAGCGACGGTGCCACAGAGTCCGCGGAGTCTGCGCGCGGGACCGCCCGCGGTCCGGATCCCGTCGGCGGCCGCGGCCGGTGCCCCGCCGCGGCGCGGCCGCCCGCCACGGCGGACGGGCCGGCGGACGGGCCGGCGGACGCGACGATCGCCGTGACCCCGGGCCACCCCACCAGCGAGGAACTCGCCGCCGTGCTGATCGCGCTGCGGGCGGTGACGGCCGCCGCGCGGCCGGCAGCGGCCAGGCCCGCGAGCCGGGACCGGCCGTGGCGCGACGAGCAGCCCGCCGTGGCGCGCACGGTGCCCGGTGCCTGGGGGCCCGGCCCACGCGTGGTACCCGGGCCGCCCGCGCCCGGCCGCCACGGCACACCCGCCGACCACCTTCGTGGCGCACGCGCCAACCGATCGGAAGGGAGAACCCCGAGATGACCCGGATCCCCGCCACAGCCACGGTCCTCCACCCCAGCGCGGAAAGCCCCGGCGCGGAGAGTCTCGGCGTGGATACTCTCCGCGCGGAGGCCGCCGGCGCGGAGCCCCCACCGGCACCGGCCGTCGGGGCGGAACGGGCCGCGGGCGAGGCGGCGGGGGAGCCCGCCCCGGGCAGCCGCTGCCTGGCCATGTTCCCCGGACAGGGCTCCCAACGGCCCGGGATGGCGGCCGACCTGGTCAGGCGGTACCCGGACACCGCAGGCCGGATCTTCGAGATGGCGGACGACGTCCTCGGCATCCCGCTGACGAAGCTGTGCGTGTCGGGCTCGGCGGAGGAGCTGCGCCGCACGGACGTGACCCAGCCCGCGATCGCCGCGACCAGCCTGGCGGTGCTCGAGGTGCTGCGGGCCGGCGGTTTCGAGGCGTCCGGCGTCGCCGGGCACAGCCTCGGCGAGTACACGGCGCTCGCCGCCGCCGGGGTGCTCGACGCGCGGTCCGTGCTGCGCCTGGTGCGCCGCCGCGGCGAGCTCATGGCCGAGGTGGGCAGCCGTACCCCGGGCGCGATGGCGGCGGTCATCGGGCTGCCGGCCGAGCGGGTCGAGGCGTTGTGCCGGGACGTCACCGGCACCGGTGTCGTGGAGATCGCCAACTACAACGACCCCGGGCAGACGGTCGTCTCGGGCCTGGCGGAGGCGGTCGCGCGGGTCGAGGCGCTGGCGGCGCGGGCCGGCGCGGAACGGATCGTGCGGCTCGACGTCGGCGCCCCCTTCCACTGTTCCCTGATGCGCGACATCGAGGCCGAGTTCGGCGCCGAGCTCGACCGGCACGTGTTCGCCGAACCACAGGTGCCGGTGCTCAGCGCCGTCACCGGCGGCTACGTCCGACGGGCGGAGGAGGTGCGCCTGCTGCTGCGGCGGCAGCTCGTCGAGCCGGTCCGGTGGGTCGACACCGTGCGGCGGGCCGTGGCGGACGGTCACAGCCTGCTCGTCGAGGTCGGGCCGGGCCGGGTCCTGACGGGATTCGCCAAGCGGATCGCCCCGGATGTCCGGGCGCTGGGAACCGCCCGTCCCCAGGCGATCGAGGCGCTGCTCGCCACCGCCGGCCACGGCGCCCCGCGCCCGGCGGTCCCGGCATAGCGCGCCGGCCGCGGCGGGCCGGCATTCCTCCGGCCCGCACCGTGCCACAACTGCCAGCACCTCCCGACCCACCACGTGATCCCTATGCCACGTGATCTGTACGCCATGTGATCCGCGCGCTGTGTGATCTCAACGCTGTGTGATCTCCATGAAAGAAAGGACAGTCCCATGACCGACACCGCAGCCTTCCCCGCCGCCATCCAGGAGGCCGTCGCCGACGCCCTCGGCCTGGACGAGACCGAGGTCACCCCGTTGTCCACCCTGATCGGGGACCTCGGCGCGGAATCGATCGACCTGCTGGACATCCTTTTCCGTATCGAGCGGAAGACCGGCGTGAAGATCCAGGCGTCCGACATAGGCAACCACATTCAGGGCGGCATCCCGGACTCGGAGTTCGGCGACGAGAACGAGATCATCACCCCGGTCGGCCTGGCCCAGCTGAAGAAGGCCATGCCGCAGATCGACACCGAGGAACTGGCCGGCAAGCTCCCGGCCGACCAGGTGATGAGCCTGTTCACCGTGCAGAACCTCGTCGACCTGGCGGTCCTGCGCGCCACGGCCACGGTGGACGCCTGAGCGCCCCGGCACCGGGATCCGGCGGCAGGGCCCGGCGTCCCAGGGGCTCGGCGTCCTGGGGATCCGGCAACGGGACCCCGCCGTGGCCGCTCCGCCCGGATGGCCACGGCGGGAGACGGCACGGACCGGCGGCACGGACCGGCGACCAGTGACACCGGCCGACGTGGCCGGCCGGCCAGAACGACAGGAAGGAAAGGAAAGGACGTGACGAAGCTGGCAGGGCAGGTCGCCCTTGTCACGGGGGCGTCCCGCGGCATCGGCCGCGCGGTCGCCCTGGCGCTCGCGGACGACGGCGCGCACGTCGCCGTGAACTACCGGTCCCGCGCCGACGAGGCGCAGGCCGTCGTCGAGGAGATCGAGAAGGCCGGCGGGAAGGCCGTCGCGCTCGCCGCCGACGTCGCGGACCCCGAGCAGGCGGCCGCGCTGGTCGAGCGGGCCCGCGCCGAGCTGGGCGGGCTGCACATCCTCGTGAACAACGCGGGGATCACCCGGGACGGGCTGATCTACACCATGGCGCCGACGGACTGGCTCGAGGTCATGCGGGTCAACTTCGGTGGGGTCTTCAACTGCACGCAGGCCGCGATGGGCCACTTCATGGCGGAACGCGCCGGCGTCATCATCAACATCTCCTCGGTGATGGGCGAGCGGGCCTGGACCGGCGAGTCCGCCTACGCGGCGTCCAAAGGGGCGATCAACGCCTTCACCCGCAACTGCGCGCTGGAGCTGGCCCGCTTCGGAGTGCGGGTCAACGCCGTGCTCCCGGGCTTCGTCCCCACCGATCTCGTCGACGGGCTGCTGGCCAAGGACGGCGGGAAGGCCATCAAACGGCGCATCCCCCTGCGGGAGTTCGCCACCCCCGGGCAGATCGCCCGGGTGGTGGCCTTCGTCGCCGGGCCCGACGCCGACTACATGACCGGGGAGCTGCTGCGCGTGGACGGCGGGGCCGCGGCCGTGCTCGGCACCGGCCGTCCCGACTGACCACCCGGGACCGCGGGGCCCCGGCAGCCGGGGCCCACCGGCGGCGCGCGAGGAGCACGACCGTGCTTCCCACGGGCTTCCCGCGGCTTTCCCGCGGGCGGGCCGGCGGGCCGGTGGGCCGACAGGCGCGTGAACCGACAGGAAGGCAGGCGCGGCCGATGCGCTTTCATCTCATTGACCGGATCGACTCCTGGGAGCCGGACCGGCGGATCGTCGGGCGCAAGGTGACGTCCGGCACGGAGCAGTTCTGGCGAGCCGGCCTCACCGGGCCGGTCATGCCGCCGCCGCTGGTGCTCGAGGCCCTCTGCCAGGCGGGCACCTGGCTGGTGATGATGAGCAGCGGGCACCGTAAACGAGCCGCGCTGCTGTCCGTGGGCGAGGTGGCGTTCCTCGGTGACGTCACACCGGGCGACGTGCTGCTGCTCGACGGCACGGTCGTGTCGATCTCGGACGAGGTCGCCGTCCTGGACGGGACGGTCAGCGCCGGCGGGCGCACCGTGCTCACCGCGACGTCCATCATGTGTGCCCTCATCGACGCCGAGCGGCTGGACGACCCGGCCGCCACGGCCCGGATGGCCGACCAGCTGACCGGGGCGGTGAGCGCGCCGTGAGGCGGGTGGCGATCACCGGCGTGGGCGCGGTCACCCCGGTCGGCAACGACGCGGCCACCACCTGGGCGAACCTCGTCGCCGGCCGCAGCGGGGTGGGCGAGCTGACCACCTTCGACACCTCGACGTTCTCGGTCCGCATCGGCGGCCAGGTCCGGGACTTCACCCTGCGTGATCTCGTTCCCGAGGCCGCCGGCTGGCGGCACCTGTCGCGGGCCGGCGGGTTCGGGCTGGCGGCGGCGGCGGAGGCACTGCGCGAAGCCAAGGTCACCCCCGCCACCTACGACCCCGACGAGTGCGGCGTCGCGATGGGCGGCAGCGTCGGACGCCCGGAGCTCCAGCAGGTCGTGGACATCGGCCACCTGCGGGAACGCACCGGCAACCGGGAGATCTTCCGGCATCCGCCCGGTGACGTGCTGCTGCGTGACCAGAACGTGCCGGTCGCCGCGATCGCGCGGCTGGCCGCCTGCACCGGGCCGATGGTCAGCGTCAGCACCGCCTGCTCCGGGTCGGGGCACGCTATCGGGGAGGCGTTCCGGCACATCCAGGACGGTGACGCGACGCTCATGCTCGCCGGCGGTTTCGACGCCCTGACCACCTGGATGGACCTGCTGGGCTTCAGCCTGCTGGGCGCGTTGACCGACCGTTACAACGACGACCCGACGCGGGCCTCGCGCCCGTTCGACGCCGACCGGTCGGGCTTCGTCATCGGGGAGGGCGCGGTCGTCGTCGTGCTGGAGGAGCTCTCCGCGGCCAGGGCGCGCGGGGCACCGGTCCTCGCCGAGCTCCTCGGCTACAGCTCGACCCTGAACGCCTACCGGATCACCGACTCGCCGCCGGACGGGCGCGGCGCCATCCAGGTGATGGCCCGGGCGCTGGCCGAGTCCGGGCTCGGGCCCGCCGGCATCGACTACGTCGTCGCGCACGGGACGGGGACCCCGGGCAACGACGCCTCCGAGACGACAGCGATCAAGGAGGTGTTCGGCGCCGACGCCCACCGTCTCGTGGTGAGCTCGCCGAAGTCGATGACCGGCCATCTCACCTCGGCCAGCGCCGCGCTGAACCTGCTCGCCGCGCTCGGTGCCATCCAGCACTCGGTCGTCCCGCCGACGGTGAACCTCGACACCGCGGATCCCAGGCTCGACCTCGACTACGTCCCGCTGGTGGCCCGGCCGATGCCGGTGTCGGGCGTCATGGTCAACGCGTTCGCGTTCGGCGGGACCAACACCTGCCTGGTGGTCGGTACCCCCAAGGAGGAATCATGACCGGCGCCGACATCGGCTCGGAACCGCTGCCGACAGCCTTCGACCGGCTCGTCCAGCTGGAGCACGGCCGGCAGGCGGTAGCTGTCCGTAACATTCCTGGGACGCTGGACGTCTTCGACAGCCACTTCCCGCGCTTCCCCGTGCTGCCGGGCATGCTGCTCTTCGAGAGCATGGTGGCCCTGGCCGGGCTGGTGCTGGCCGCGCCGGGGGAACGCTGGCGGCTGTCCGGGGCGCGGGTGGTGCGCTTCCGCCACTTCGTCCGGCCCGGCGACCAGGCGGAGATCACCGTGCGGGTCCTCGACCGCGCGGGGCAGACCGCCCGGTGCACCGCCTCGGTCACCGTCGACGGGCGTCCCGTCGCCTCCGTCCGGGCGCTGGAGCTGCTGCGGGAACCGTCGATGCTGGCGGCGACGGTATGAGCGGCGAGCGCGCGAGAAAAGTCGTGATCACCGGGATCGGGCTGCTCACGGCACTCGGTGAGGGCGTCCAGGACACCTGGGACGGGGTGCTGGCGGGCCGCGGCGGTGTGACGCCCCTGCGCGGTTACGACCCGTCGTCACTGCGCACCCAGCTGGGTGCCCAACTGGTTGATTTAGACCCAAAACAGTATGTAAGCCGCCGGACGCTGCGCAAGATGACCCCCAACGACGAGATCGCGATGGTGGGTGCCGTCCTCGCGCTGCGTGACGCCGGCCTGGAGGACGAGCGGCCCTTCGGCGAGCGGGCCGGCCTCTTCGTCGGCGGCAACAAGGAGCTTTCCCGGCCGGAGGGGGTGGTGGCCGGGGCGCTGGCCGCCCGCGCCGACGACGGCAGCGCCGACTACCACCGGCTCGGACGGGTCGCGTCCTCCACACTGACACCGCTGTTCTACGTCGAGGGGCTGCAGGCGGCGTCGCTGTTCTACATCTCCGAGGCCTACGGCTTCCTCGGCCCCAACGCCTACTTCGCCGGCACCGCCGAGGCGGGGGCGAGCGCGGTGGGACGCGCGGCGCGCGCGGTCCGGCGCGGCGAGGCCGACCTGGCGCTCGCCGGCGGGTTCGACGACCCCACCTCCTGGTGGTCGATGTCGAAGATGGACGGGCTCGGTGTGCTCTCGTCCCGCAACGAGCTGGGCGCGGCGGCCTGCCGGCCCTACGACCGGGCCCGCAGCGGATCGGTCTTCGGTGACGGCGCCGCGTTCCTCGTCCTGGAGGAGCGCGAGGCCGCGCTGGCCAGGGGAGCCCGCTGCTACGCCGAGATACGCGGGGTGGGCGCCGGTAACGACGGCGGCATGGTCGTCACGCCCGACCCGGGCGGCCGCGGGCTGATCCGCGCGATCACGGCGGCGCTGCGGGACGCGGACATGCCCGCCGAGGACGTCTCCTACATCGCCTCGCACGGCTGCGCGACCACGCTCGGGGACCTCAGCGAGACCCAGGCGATCCGCCGGTCGCTCGGGGCCCACGCCGAGCGCGTGTGGGCGAGCAGTGTCAAGCCGCAGACCGGGCATCTCGTCGCCGGGGCCGGGGCGCTGAACGTGGCGGTCGCCGCGCTGGCGCTGGCGGCGGGCGTGGCCCCCGCCACGGCCAACCTCGACGATCCCGACCCGGGCTGCGACCTCGACTGGATACCCGGCCAGCCCCGCGAGGCCCGGCTGACCGGCGCGCTCGCGCTCGCCCGCGGCCTGGCGGGCCAGCAGGTGGCGCTCGCCCTGGGCCGGGCGGCATGACCGGGCCCCGCCCTGGGCCGGGCGGCATGACCCCGTCGGCGCCGCCCGGCGGTCCCCGTCCGGGCAGCGCTCCGCGGCCCGGAGATCCCGGCATCGGTCTTCGTGCCAGTAGCGATTTTCGTTCCGACAGCCGTTCCGACAGCCGTTCCGACAGCGACGGAGGGGAGCCCGACATGGCGGAGGGGACACAGACCGCCGGTGACGCCGATCGGGTGGTCGTCACCGGTCTGGGAGCGGTGACGGCGCAGGGCGTCGGCGTGGCGAAGCTGTGGGAGGGCGTCCTGGCGGGCCAGGTGGCGATCCGTCCGGTGAAGAACCTGCCGATGGACGGCTACCGCACCGCCCTCGGCGGGGAGGTGCAGGAACCGGCCATCCCCGCCTACCCGTGGCCGCTGGACGTCGGCAGAGAACCGGCGCTGGACTTCGCTCTCGTCGCCGCCGAGGAGGCGATGGCCGCGTGCGGCATCGGCGTCGGCACCGCCGGTGGGGCCGCGGGCG
>NZ_CEVIVC010000074.1:1369-4475 GCF_982290645.1 Protofrankia sp. CiP1_Cm_nod4 | reverse complement strand
AGCTGCAACGGCGGGCTGGTCAGCGGGGAGCGGGCCCTGCGCGACGAGCTCGCCGGCCGTCAGCCGGACTGGCGGCACACCCTGATGGTGTCCCCGCAGGCGATCGCCGAGGCGCTCGGCGCCGCCTTCGGCCTGCGCGGGCCGGTGCTGTCGGTCAACACCGCGTGCGCCTCCGGGGCGCACGCGATCGCCCACGCCACCGAACTGATCGTCACCGGCCAGGCGGACGCCGTCCTCGTCGGCGGCACCGACGCCTTCTCCGACGTGGTCTTCGCCGGTTTCAACAGCCTGGAGTCGCTCGCGGTGGGGCCGGCCGCGCCGTACTCGAAGGACCGCGACGGGCTGTCCCTCGGGGAGGGTGCCGGCATGCTCGTCCTGGTCCGCGCCGACATCGCGCGGGCGGCCGGTGCCCGCATGTTCGCCGAGGTCCTCGGCTACGGCTTCTCGGCGGACGGGTACCACCCGACCGCGCCGCACCCGCAGGGGGCGGGCGCCGCCCGGGCGATCACCGCCGCGCTCTCCCGCGCGGGCGTCGCCGCCGACGAGGTCGGGTACATCAACGGCCACGGCACCGGCACACCCAAGAACGACCCGGCCGAGAGCAACGCGATCCGCGCGGCCCTCGGGGAGGCGGCCGGGACGGTCGCGCTCAGCAGCACCAAGTCGATGGTGGGCCACCTGCTCGGGGCCGCGGGGGCGGTCGAGAGCATCGTCACGATCCTCGCCCTCGACGGGCAGGTCGCCCCGCCGACCGCCGGGTTCACCGCCGCCGACCCCCAGTGCGGGCTCGACGTCGTGCCGAACGAGGCCCGGCCGCTGGCCATGGACGTCGCGGTGTCGAACAACTTCGCGTTCGCCGGCGCCAACGCCTCGGTCGTCTTCGGCCGCCCCGGCCGGCGGCCCGCCGCGCCGGCCGGCCGGGACCGGCAGCGGGACCGGCAGCGGGACCGGGACCGGGACCCGGTTGTGATCACCGGCCTGGCCGCGCTGACGCCCGCCGGCACGAGCGTGGCCGAGCTGTGGGCGGCCTACCAGGCCGCCGGGAGCGCCGAGGGCCGGCCCGGACCGGCCGGCCCCGACGCCGGCCGCCCCGACGCCGGCCGCGCGGACGCCGGCCAGGCGGGCGCAGACCAGGACGCCGGCCGCATCGACGTCGGCCACGTCGAGTTCGACCCGGCGGCCTACCTGCCCGCGCGCCAGCGGCGGCGGCTGGACCGGCTCGGGCTGCTGGCCGTCGCGTCCTGCCAGGACGCCCTGGCCGACGCCGGGCTCGCCGACGTCGCGCGGCCCGCGACCGGGATCGGCGTCATCCTGGGCACCGGCCTGGGCCCGATGGAGAGCATGGAGCGTTTCACCACGCCGCTGCTGGCCGAGGGCCCGGCGGCGGCGAACCCCGCGGTGTTCCCCAACACCGTGTACAACGCCGCGGCCGGCCAGGTGGCGATGCTGCTGGGGCTGACCGGGGTCACCTCGACGGTGACCGCCATGCACGCGGCCGGCGCCGCCGCCCTGTGCGTCGCCGCCGACCTGCTGCGCGCCGGAGCGGCGGACGCGGTCGTCTGCCCCGCCGTCGACGTGCTGCCGCCGGCCGTGGTGAACGCGTACCGCCGGACCCCCCTGTTCGCCGGCGCCGGCGGCGCGTACACGCTGGTGGAGGCCGGTTTCGCGCTGGTGCTGGAGCGGTTGTCGGCGGCCCGGGCGCGCGGCGCCCGCATCCGCGCGGTGCTCCGCGGGCAGGGCATCGCCTCGGACGCCCGGGGCGTGGGCCGCTGGGACGCCCGCGGCCGCGGTGTCGAGCAGGCGGTGCGCACCGCGCTGGCGGCAGCCGGTGCCGAGCCGGGCGCACTGTCCGCGGTCTGGGCCAACGCCGCCGGGATCCGGGCCGTCGACCGGCCGGAGCTGGCCGCCCTGGGCCGCGTGTTCGGCCCGGCCGGGCCCCGCGTCGAGATGCCCAAGCGCAGCCTGGGCGAGCCGGTCGGGGCGGGCGCGCACCTCTCGGCGGTCCTCGCCGTGGCCGGCTGGGAGGCCGGCGGGGCCGCCGGCCCCGTCCTGGTGAACAGCTCCTCCCTCGGCGGCACGCACGTCAGCCTCGTCCTGACCGGCCCAGAAGGCGGCGGTCCCGCCGGCCCGGAAGCAACCGGCCATGTTTTCCACGCCGTGGGCGCCGCGGGTGCCGCGGGCTCCCGGAAGGAGCGGTGATGACCAGCCACCATGTCCGGATCGTGAGCACCGGCGGCTACCTGCCCGGTGAGCCGCTGTCCAACGACGACCTGGAGCGGCTGTGCGGCCCGCTGCCGGACGACGTGCTCGACGGCCTCCAGGTGCGCCGCCGCCACTGGATGATCGATCCGGGCACCGGCGAGCACCTGGTGAGCAACAGCGAGATGGCCACGGCCGCGGCCCGGCAGGCGCTCGACCGCGCCGGGCTCGAGGCCGCCGACGTCGACCTGCTGGTGATGTCGACGTCCTCCCCGGAGTACCCGCTGCCCGCGGCGGTCACCTTCGTCCAGGAGCGTCTCGGCCTGGCCCGGTGCGCGGTCGTGGAGGTCCGCTCCGGGTGCGCGGGGGCGATGCACGCGCTGGACATCGCCCGCCGCCAGCTGGCCGACGGCTCCGCGCGGACCGCGGTGGTCATCGGCAGCGAGGCCGTCTCCCCGGTGCTGGCGCCGATCTTCCTCGGCCGCCGTCCCGACTCCGTCCGGCTGCGGGACCGGATCGCCATCTACAACTTCGGCGACGGGGCGGGAGCGATGGTGCTGCGCGCCGAGCCCGCCGGGCCGGGGGAGCCGGCGAGCTTCCATGCCAGCGTCAACGCCTGCATGGGCGGGGACCGCAAACCCGGCATGCAGATCATCGGCGGCGGCACGCACGCCCCCGTGGCCGAGCAGATGCGCGCCCGGCGCCCGGTCGACCTGCGTCTCGACGTGGTCGAGTCGGCGAGCTTCGGGCCGCGGGTGTTCGTCACCGCCCTGGACGAGCTGCTGCGCCGCAGCGGCCTGACCCTGCGGGAGGTCGACGCGTGCGTCGTGCCCGAGGGCAACGCCGGCTACTTCAACGGCGAGCTCGAGGCCGCGGGGCTGTCCGCCGAGGACTGCGAGCTGCTCGC
>NZ_CEVIVC010000074.1:0-751 GCF_982290645.1 Protofrankia sp. CiP1_Cm_nod4 | reverse complement strand
GGGCAGGGTCGTGGAGAACCTGACCGACGTCGGGGCGACCGGCTCCGCCGCCGTGCCCCTGGCGCTGGACGACGCCTGGACCTCCGGGCGGATCCGGCCCGGCGACGAGGTGCTGCTGCTGGCGATCGAGACCAGCAGGTGGCTGTACGCCGGGCTCTCGCTCACCTGGAGCGCTCCCTGGCCGGGCGCCGGCCTGTCGGCCGCGGATCTGTCGGCCGTGGACTTGCCGGCCGTGGACCTGTCGGCCGTCGGGCTGCCGGTCGCGGGTGTGAACGGGCAGGCCGGGCCACGATGAGCGTCCGCCAGGATGCCGAGCGCGACTCCTACGACGTCGTCGTGATCGGCAGCGGGCTCGGCGGCCTGACCGCCGCCGCGCTGCTCGCCCGCTGGGGCCGCCGGGTGCTGGTGGTCGAACGCCATGACCGGATCGGCGGTTACGCGCATGCGTTCACCCGCCGTCGGCATCGTTTCGACTCCGCGGTGCACCTGGTCGCGGGCGGCCCGCCGGTCACCGCGGGAAATCCGGGAATCGTGCCGGTGCTGCTGGATCTGCTGGGTGTCGCCGACCGCCTTGAGTTCCACCGGCTGGATCCCTTCTACCGGGTGGTCCTTCCTGGTTTCCAGCTCGACGTCCCGGCCGGTCCTGATTTCCTGGACGCGCACGCGGCGCGTTTTCCCGCGGAGCGGGTGGGGCTGCGCCGGATGCAGCGTCTGTCGACGCTGCTCACCCGCGAGGCGCAACGGCTGCCCC
>NZ_CEVIVC010000073.1:25358-26311 GCF_982290645.1 Protofrankia sp. CiP1_Cm_nod4 | reverse complement strand
ACGTCCGCCGCACCACCGGCGGACGTCTTTCCCTCGACGTCCAGTACGACCTGCGGGACGCGGTGTTCGCCGCGCTCGCGCGCTTTGACGGCGTCCGCCAGGACGGGATGCGCACCGGCCAGATCGTCAGTCGGGCCATCTCGGACGTCACCGCCATCCAGGGGCTGCTGTCGTATCTGCCGTGGCTGGGCGGCAACCTGCTGCTGCTCGTGCTCACCATCGCGATCATGGCGGTGCTCTCGCCGCTGCTGACCCTGCTCGCCCTCGCGGTCGGGCCGCTGCTGCTCATGATCGGGCTGCGGGCGCGGCGAACCGTCTTCCCGGCGACCTGGGCCGCCCAGCAACAGGCCGGCGAGGTTGCCGGGGTGGTGGACGAGGCGGTCGCCGGCGTGCGGGTGGTCAAGGGCTTCGGGCAGGAGGAGCGGGAGCTGGCCGGGCTCACCGCGTCCGCCCGCCTCCTGTTCGCGCTGCGCATGCGCGCGGTGACCATCACCAGCCGGTACCTGCCGGCCCTGGCCGCGGTGCCGGCCGTCGGACAGGTCGGGGTGCTGGCGCTGGGCGGCTGGCTGGCGTTGCGCGGCAGCATCAGCCTGGGCACCTTCCTCGCCTTCAGCGCCTATCTCGGCGAGCTCGTCGCGCCGACGCGCATGCTCGCGAACCTGCTGACGGTCGGGCAGCAGGCCCGGGCCAGCGCCATCCGGGTCTTCGAGATCATCGATACCGCCCCGGTGGTGACCGAACGGCCCGGGGCGGTCAGCCTCGGCCGCGCGCGGGGGACGATCGACTTCGACGACGTCACCTTCGGTTACATCCAGGACCGCCCGGTGCTCGACGGATTCCGGCTGCGGATCGAGGCCGGTGAGACCCTCGCCCTGGTCGGGGCATCCGGGTCGGGCAAGTCGACGGTGGCCGCGCTGCTCTCCCGCGTCTACGACATAGACGCTGGCCCCGGT
>NZ_CEVIVC010000073.1:22344-24992 GCF_982290645.1 Protofrankia sp. CiP1_Cm_nod4 | reverse complement strand
TGCCGGTGCCGGTGCTGTCCGTGTCGACGGCCATGACGTCCGGGAGCTGACCCTGGAGTCGCTGCGGGCCCAGATCGGGATGGTCTTCGAGGACAGCTTCCTGTTCTCCGACACGGTCCGTGCCAACATCGCCTACGGCCGGCCGGACGCCGGCGACGCCGAGATCGTCGCCGCGGCGCGGGCCGCCCGGGCGGACGGCTTCATCCGGGACCTTCCCGACGGCTACGACACGGTCGTGGGCGAGCAGGGGCTGACGCTCTCGGGCGGGCAGCGCCAGCGGATCGCGCTGGCCCGCGCCCTGCTCGTCGACCCACCAATTCTGATCATGGACGACGCGACGTCCGCGGTCGACGTCCGGGTCGAAGCCGAGATCCACACCGCCCTGCGGCAGATCATGCGGGGGCGGACCACCCTGCTGATCGCGCACCGCCGTTCCACCCTGCACCTGGCCGACCGGATCGCGGTGCTCGACGCCGGCCGGGTGGTCGACGTCGGCATCCACGAGGAGCTGACCGCCCGCTGCCCGCTGTACACGATGCTGCTGTCCGGGCCGAGCCTCGACCGGGCGGGCGCCGTCCCCGACCAGGCGAGCGACAGCCGTCACCAGGCGGAGCAGGTGGATGCGGACAAGAGCCGGATGAACGGCGGCCGGCCGGTCCCGTTCGCCGGTGCGCTCACACCCCGTATGCGACCGGTGCCGGCTACCTGGGTGGGCGCGGGCCTGGACGGCACGCGGCCGGCCCGCTCCATGCGCGGTGGCCGGGGGGCCGGGTCCGGCGGCCGGGGAGCCGGGTTCGCTGGTGGGCACTTCGGGGACACCCCGGTCACCCCCGGACTGCTCGCCCAGGTGGCCCGGCTCCCGCCCGCGACCGAGCCGGTCCGGGTGAGCGAGACCGACGCCGCCGCGCCCGACCCGGCGTTCTCGCTGCGCCGCCTGCTGCGCGCGGTGCCCGGGCTGCTCGCCGTCGGCCTGCTGCTGGTAGCCCTGGACGCGGCCGCGGGCCTGGCCATGCCGGCGCTGGTGCGCCACGGGGTCGACGCGGGCGTGTCCACGGGCGCGTCGGCGGTGCTGTTCGCGACCTCCGCGGTGGCGCTGGCCGTGGTCCTGGCGGCCTGGGGCGGGCAGGTCGTCCAGGCCCGGGTGACCGGGCGGATGGGGGAGCGGCTGCTGTTCGTCCTGCGGCTGAAGACCTTCGCCCAGCTCCAGCGGCTCGGCCTGGACTACTACGAACGCGAGCTCCCCGGCCGGATCATGACCCGGATGACGACGGACGTGGACGCCCTGTCGACGTTCCTGCAGACGGGCCTGACGACCGCGGTGGTGGCGCTGGCGTCGTTCGTCGGGATCGGGATCGCGCTGGTCGTGCTGAACACGGAACTGGCGCTGGTCGTGCTCCCGATGCTGCCGGTCGGGATCGCGGTCACGCTGGTGTTCCGGGCGAAGTCCTCGGCCGCCTACACCGAGTCACGGGAGAGGGTCAGCGCGGTCAACGCCGCGCTGCAGGAGAACCTGGCCGGCATCCAGGTGGTGCAGGCCTTCCGCCGGCAGGAGCGCAACCAGGACGGCTTCCGGACGCTGGCCGAGCGGTACCGCGCCTCGCGGATGCGGGCGCAGCGGATGATCGCCCTCTACTTCCCGTTCATGGAGTTCTGCTCGGAGCTGGCCGCCGCGCTCGTCCTCGGCGCCGGTGCCGGGCTGGTCGCGTCCGGGTCGCTGACCACCGGCGGGCTGATCGCCTACCTGCTCTACATCAACCTGTTCTTCGCCCCGGTCCAGCAGCTCTCGCAGGTGTTCGACGGCTACCAGCAGGCGAAGGTGGGCCTCCGGCGCATCTGCGACCTGCTGCGTACACCCACCTCCACCCCGCCGGCCCCGGATCCGGTGCCGGTCGGCCGGCTTGCCGGCCGGATCGCGCTCGAGGACGTCTCCTTCCGTTACGCCGGCACCAGCCGTCCCGCGCTGGACGGGGTGAGCCTGCGGGTGGCGGCCGGGGAGACCGTCGCCCTGGTGGGGGAGACCGGCGCGGGCAAGTCCACCGTGGTCAAACTGGTCGCGCGTTTCTACGACGCGACCGGTGGTGCGGTGCGGGTCGACGGCACCGACGTGACCCGGTTCGATCTCGCGGGCTACCGGCACCGGCTGGGGGTGGTCCCGCAGGAGGCCTTCCTGTTCTCCGGGACGGTGCGGGACGCCATCGCCTACGCCCGCCCGGAGGCGGACGACGCCGAGGTGCTGGCCGCCGCCCGCGCCGTCGGGGCGCACGACATGATCGTCAGGCTGCCCGGGGGCTACCGGCATCCGGTCGGGGAGCGCGGCCGGGGGCTGTCGGCCGGGCAGCGCCAGCTGCTGGCACTCGCCCGGGCGGAGCTGGCCGACCCCGACATCCTGCTCCTCGACGAGGCCACCGCGTCTCTCGACCTGGCCACGGAGGCCGCGGTCACCAGAGCCACCGAGCACGTCGCGCGCCGGCGCACCACGCTGGTGGTGGCGCATCGGCTCACCACCGCGGCCCGCGCCGACCGGGTCGTGGTGATGGCCGCCGGCCGGGTCGTCGAGCAGGGCTCCCACACCGACCTGCTGCGCGCCGGCGGCCGGTACGCGCGGATGTGGGCGGAGTTCAACGGGGACGGCGGCCCGGCGCGCCCTG
>NZ_CEVIVC010000073.1:20358-22302 GCF_982290645.1 Protofrankia sp. CiP1_Cm_nod4 | reverse complement strand
CCCGGGCCTCGGGCCTGGAGCGCGTACCGGAACGGTGACCCCGGATCAGGGATGGTGGGTGACATCCATGTCACTGACATGGATGTCAATAACATCGATGCTGGTCTTTGTGCGCAGGAAGACTTCGTGGTCGGACGGTGATACCGCGTCACCCACCGATCGTTTTATGGTGGCCCGCCCACGGGCCTCCACGGCCGCCGGGTGGCGGGCAACAGCGGCCCCGGACCAGGCAGGCACTCTCCGCCACCTGATCCGGGCCGCCCGTGTCACCCGGTGCTGTTCGTCGCTGTGTGTAATTTATTGCTGTGTGTTGCTGTCGGCCGGGATCACAGGTCGGCGTACAGTGGCTCCTCGGCGATCAGAATCCGCTCCAGTACCCGTGGGAAGTCGCCGTAGTTGCGTACCGCGTAATGGACGGTGGCACGGTTGTCCCAGAACGCGACCGAACCGGGCCGCCAGGAGAACCGGACCTGGTGTTCCGGCTTCCGGTACTGGTCCAGAACGAGGGCCAGCAGCTCCCTGCTCTCCGACCTGTCGAGCCCGAGAATCGAGGGATGCTGGGTGAAGTTGACCCACAGAATCTTTTCGCCGGTTTCGCGGTGTACCTGGACCACGGGGTGGGACACGATCGGGTAGTCGTAGCCCACGGCGTTCAGCGCGTCTCGGAAGTCGTGGGTGACGTGGCGGCCGGCGAGACGTTCTTTCACGTCGTCGGGCAGCGCGTTGTAGGCGAGCCCGGCGTCGACCCAGATGGTGTCACCGCCGATATCAGGCAGGGTGACCGCGCGCAGCACCGCCCCCCAGGTCGGCACCAGCCGCCAGCTCGTGTCGGTGTGGTAGGCGTCCCAGTTCTCGTCGGCGTCCGCGGTGGCGCGGGCCCGCTCGTAGTCCTTGAAGTCCGCCGCGGCGATCCGGTGGATCGAGGTCGCCTTTCCGGCGTGGTCGTTGAGGGGCGCCTTCGGCCCGCTCGGGTGCGGATAGAGCGGCCCGAACCGCCGGGCGAACGTCTCGTGCTCCTCGCGGGTCAGCTCCTGGTCACGAAAGAAGACGACCTTGTATTTCAGGATTGTCGCCCGGATCTGGTCGCGGACCTCGTCGGGCAGCGGATACCGCAGGTCCACCCCGCTGATCTCCGCGCCGATGGTCGGCTGCAGCGGCCGGACGGCCAGGTCGCCGGCCGGCTGCGCGTCGAGATGGGTGACAGTGCTCACAGCTTGTCCCTTCACCTGTTCCTGACGTGTGTTCCTGACGTGTGTTCCTGATGGCCTGTGGTTCTGACGGCCTGTGGTTCTGGCGGTTCGCCTGAAGTGCCGCCCGAATGGCCGGGCGGGCAACGGGCGCCGACGGCGGACGGCGCTCCACGGCGGGTACACGGAACGCACGGAGCAGCTGACGCGCGGAGCGCATGGAAAAACGACCGGGAATAATCTTCCCGGCTGCTGGACGCACAACTGCCGGATGTGCTGCCCGGGCATCGAAAAATGTCGTCCGGGTCACGGGTGGGATGGCCGGCCAGCAAAACGTAAGCGTCCGGCCCGGGTATTTGTACGGGAGCGCCGGCGGCCTTCACGACACATATTCCGCCAGCACCGGAAAAGAACGGCGAATGAATAGCAGTGGACCGTGCCACAAGCCGTGCGGACACGGTCGGAAAATGCTTGACGGCGGTGCCTGGGCCGGCACCGGGCGTCAGCGACAGTTGGCGCTGGACACGCGCACCAGGTCTACGTAAAGCCGTGTCGTCAGGTCAGCTCCCTGATCCATGAGCTGATTACAACATGTGAGAGAAGTCTGTGTCCATGACCGGCCGGCCCGGGTTTTCAGAGCATGCCGGAGCATGACGGAAAATACCGAAAAATGATGGAAATTACCGGAACGTACCGGCGGGCGATGACGAGCCACCTGGGCGGCTCGGGCGGCTCGGGCGGCTCTTGGGCGGTCCGC
>NZ_CEVIVC010000073.1:19253-20020 GCF_982290645.1 Protofrankia sp. CiP1_Cm_nod4 | reverse complement strand
TCAGTGGCCGCGCACGATCCACTGGTCGTATTCGAGCGCCTCGGTGCCGATGGTGGTGTCGTCGCCGTGGCCGGTGTGCACCACCGTCTCGCGCGGCAGTGTCAGCAGCCGCCGTCTGATCGAGTTCAGCAGGGTCGAGAAGTCGGAGAACGACCGTCCGGTGGCACCCGGCCCACCGCGGAAGAGGGTGTCGCCGCTGAAGAGGACCGGCTCCCCGTTGATCACCCCGTACAGGCACACGCCGCCCGGGGAGTGCCCGGGGGTGTGCAGGATGTGCAGCCAGCCGCCGCCCGCGATCGGGATCTGCTGGCCGTCCGCGAGCTGGAGGTCCGGTGGGCGGCCCGGGTAGACCATCTCCCAGAGCATCAGATCGGCCTGGCACAGGGCGATCGGGGCCTGCGCCCGCTCGGCGAGCTCCACGGCCGCGTTGATGTGATCGTTGTGGCCGTGCGTCGCCACGATCATCGACACCCGGCGGCCCTCGATCGCGGCCATGATCACGGACGGGTCGTGCGCGGCGTCGATGACCAGCACCTCACTGGCGTCCCCGACCAGCCAGATGTTGTTGTCGACGGTGAAGCTCTGGCCGTCGATCAGGAACTCGCCACGGGTGATGATCCGATCGACCCGCACCCCGTCGTGTCTGGCCACGCGTTCTCCGTTCCCGTCATCGTCGTCGTCCGGTGCTCCCGTGGTGGTCCACGGTCGTCCGCGTGCGTCAGGCCGGTCAACCCCGCCCATTCGGACCGATCATGCCCGATCCGCCC
>NZ_CEVIVC010000073.1:15231-18836 GCF_982290645.1 Protofrankia sp. CiP1_Cm_nod4 | reverse complement strand
GGCGGTATGTCGGTCAGAGCCGGACGACGCTGCGCAGCACGCTGCCCTGCCGCATCCGGGTGAACGCCTCCTCGACGTCGCCGAGGCCCACGGTCTCGGTCACGAACCCGTCGAGGTCGAGCCGGCCCGCCCGGTAGAGATCGATCAGGACCGGGAAGTCGCGGCTGGGCAGGCAGTCGCCGTACCAGGACGACTTCAGCGAGCCGCCGCGGCTGAACACCTCGGTCATCGGCAGCTCGAGGGTCATCGACGGGTCGGGGACCCCGACGAGGACGAGCCGCCCGGCGAGGTCCCGGGCGAAGAACGCCTGCCGGTAGGTCTCGGGGTGGCCGACCGCCTCGATGACCAGGTCAGCGCCATTACCGTCGGTAAGCGTTCTGATCGTCTCCACCGGGTCGAGGTCACGGGCGTCGACGGTGTGGGTGGCGCCGAACCGGCGGGCCCAGACCAGTTTGCGCTGGTCGACGTCGACCGCGATGATTTTCCGGGCGCCTGCGAGGGAAGCCCCGGCGATGGCCGCATCCCCCACGCCACCGCAGCCGAACACCGCGACCGTCTCACCGTGGGTGACCGCGCCGGTGTTGACCGCCGCGCCGAAACCGGCCATCACCCCGCAGCCGATCAGCCCGGCGGCCTCCGGCCGGGCCGCCGGGTCGACCTTCACGCACTGGCCGGCCGCCACCAGGGTCGCCTCGGCGAAGGCCCCGATGCCCAGCGCCGGTGACAGCTTCCGGCCGTCGGCCGCGAGCCGCATCGGCTGGGTGGCGTTGCGGGAGTCGAAGCAGTACCACGGCCGGCCGCGCAGACAGGACCGACAGCTCCCGCAGGGCGCCCGCCAGGCGATCACCACGTAGTCGCCGGGCACGAGCGAGGTGACCCCGTCGCCGACGGCCTCGACGGTCCCGGCGGCCTCGTGGCCGAGGAGGAAGGGGTAGTCGTTGGTGATGGCGCCCTCGCGATAGTGCAGATCGGTGTGACAGACGCCGCACGCCTGGACGCGTACCCGTGCCTCCCCGGGCCCCGGGGCGGGGACGACTATTTCCGTCAGGGTGACGGGGGCGCCCTTCTCCAGGGACACCACGCCACGCACAGTCACCGCATCCGTTGTCGCGCCCATCGTCATGCTCCCGTTGTCGTCGTCGACCGCCGGTGGCCCGGACACCCGGCCCCGCCCCAAGCCTGATCGCGCTGTCCCCGGCCGTCCAGACGGGCTGCGGCCCGGCCCGCCCGGACGGCCGCGGCCAGGTTTCGTCGGCCAGGCACCGTTCGCGGCGGGCCGGCAATTCCTGCCAGTGGAAATACGTCCCGCTATAGTTACCAACTGTTATTGAGAGCTGTCTGCCGCTATCGGTGGAACCCAGCCGGGAGCGGACCGGAACAGCGGTGGCGTCGGCGGTGGCGGGCCGCGGCCACCGACCCGGCGGGATGCGTCCGGTCAACTGTCGGTACGCTCCTGTCGGTCCGCTTCTGCTCTCCGCGCACCGATCCGCAAGAAGGGAGCAGGTCCCTCGACATGACCGCCGATACTTCGCCGATGGCGGCCCCGGTACGCCCCCCGTACGGGCGGATGACCGTCGGGGAACCAGCGCTGCCCGATGACAGCCAGCTCGACGCCGCGGACATCCCCGCCGCCGATGGTGACGCCGGCGAGATCGGGCCCACCGGACGCCCACTGCCCGTCTTTCCCGTCCCGCCTCCGCTGGCGACACACGGGCCGGCCTGGGTGGTCGCCATGTGTAACCAGAAAGGCGGCGTCGGCAAGACGACAAGCACGATCAATCTCGGTGCCGCGCTCGCCGAATACGGCCACCGCACCCTGCTGGTCGACTTCGACCCGCAGGGCGCGCTCTCGGTCGGGCTCGGCATCAACCCGATGGTGCTCGAGCACACCGTGCACGATCTCCTGGTCGGCACCGAGTCCGAGATCGGTGAGGTGCTGGTCCCCACCCAGGTCGACGGGCTGGACCTGCTGCCGAGCAACATCGACCTGTCGGCCGCGGAAATGCTGCTCGTCACGGAGGTCGGGCGGGAGCACACCCTGGCCCGCGCCCTGTCCCGGGTGCGCTCGGTCTACGACGTGATCCTCATCGACTGCCAGCCGTCCCTGGGCCTGCTGACCGTGAACGCGCTGACCGCCGCCGACGCCGTCATCGTGCCGCTGGAGTGCGAGTACTTCGCCCTGCGCGGCGTCGCCCTGCTGCTGGACACCATCGACAAGGTGCGCGACCGGCTGAACTCCCACCTGGAGCTCGCCGGCATCCTGGCCACCATGTACGACGCGCGCACCCTGCACGCCCGGGAGGTGCTGGCCAGGGTGGTGGAACGCTTCCCGCACGAGGTCTTCCACACGGTGATCAACCGGACGGTACGCTTCCCGGAGACCACCGTGGCCGGCGAGCCGATCACCACCTACGCGCCCACGTCCGTGGGCGCGGACGGCTACCGGCGGCTGGCCCGCGAGCTGATGGCCCGGCACGCCACCCCGTCCACGACCGGGTGAGCGGCCGGGTGCGCGCGCCAGCCGGACGACCGGCGGCCGGGCGGATGGACGGGCTGGCTGGGTGACCGGCGGGCAGGCCGCGGGCTCCCCGCGGGCTTCCCGCGGACCAGGTGGGTGACGATCGGGATGCGGACGTCCGGGACGCGGGACGAGGACCGGGACGGGATAAGGAACCTGTAGAGGCGTGCTGTTCTACCTGGCCGAACCCGCGGCGCTACTGGGGATCGCTCTCGCGCTCCTCATCGGGATCTACGCTCACGACGGCGCGCAGGTCCTCGCCGCGAGGCTGCTGCGGGACCCCAGCCCGCTGCGCGCCGGCCGCCTGACGGCGTCGCTGAAACACCGGGTCAGCCCGTTCAGCGCGGTCGCCATGCTCATCTCCGGGGTCGGCTGGACCGAGCCGATACCCATGAACGACGTGTGGCGCAAACGGCGCTTCCACGTGGCCGTGGCGGTGCTGGCCGGCCCGCTGGCCTACCTGCTGCTCGCGTTCGTCGCGATCGTCGGGTTCAAGTTCGTCTCCGAACCGTTTCTGCTCGCCGAGGGCGACCGCCTCCTGGAGGTCGACCACGCGGACAGTTTCCTCGCCCAACTGCTGCTGGGGATGGCGGTCACGTTCGGGTCGTTGCTCATCCTGAGTCTCGTCCCCGTCCCGCCGGCGGACGGCGGGCGGGTGCTGTTCCTGCTCGGCCCGCAGTCGCCGAGCTGGCACCGGGCCCACTACCAGCTCCGCGAGAACAACGTCGGCATCGTCATCCTGCTGGTGATCCTGCTGCTGCCGGTGCTGTTCGTGTCGTTCCCCTCGGTCGTCGGCCAGCTCATCCTGCCGCTGCTGCGAGGCCTGGGCGGCATCGTCGGCGTCGACGTCGGTTGAGCGGCCCGGCCCAGACCGTCCCGCCGGCCCGTGGGCAGCCGTCCGCCAGCCCGCACGAGCGGGCCTGTCCGCGCCCGGCGGGCGGCCGGCGGGGCTCGAACGGGCGTGCGGTGCCCTGGGACGGCCCGTGCCGCCGCGGCGGTAGCGTCGTGTCATGGCACGGACCGGGACATCTCCTCGGCCGAGCGTGATCACGCCGGCGCCCGACGCCACCGTGATGCCCGAAACCGG
>NZ_CEVIVC010000073.1:9705-14960 GCF_982290645.1 Protofrankia sp. CiP1_Cm_nod4 | reverse complement strand
CACAGCGCCCGAAGGCGGTACGGCGGCGCCCGGGGCTGTGGCGCCGACCGGCCGCGGTGGGTCCAACAGGTCCTTCGTGGTCGAGCTCGCCAACTTCAGCGGGCCGTTCGACCTGCTGCTGTCCCTGATCGCCAAGCACAAGCTGGACGTCACCGAGGTCGCGCTCTCCCAGGTCACCGACGAGTTCGTGGCCCACATCCGCCGGCTCGGCCCCGGTTTCGACCTCGGGCAGGCCACCGAGTTCCTGGTGATCGCCGCGACCCTGCTCGACCTGAAGGCGGCCCGTCTGCTGCCGGGGGCGATCTCCGAGGACGAGGCGGCGGACCTCGCCCTGCTGGAGGCCCGCGACCTGCTCTTCGCCCGGCTGCTGCAGTACAAGGCGTACAAGGAGGCGTCGCTGCTGTTCGTGGGCCTGATGGCGCTGGAGGGCCGGCACGTCCCCCGGGCCGTGCCGTTGGAGCCGCGTTACGCGCAGGCCCTCCCCGAGGTGCAGATCGGTATCGGGCCGGCCGAGCTCGCCCGGCTCGCGGCCCGGCTGCGGGAGCCTCCGCTGCCCCCGCAGGTCGCCACCGACCACGTCCACCTGCCGAGGATCAACATCCGTGAGCACATGCTCGCCGTGCTGGAGAAGCTGCGTGAGCTCGGCAGCGCGTCGTTCCAGGCGCTGTGCGCGGACTGCCGGCAGACGATCGAGGTGGTCGCGCGCTTCCTCGCCCTCCTCGAGCTCTTCCGGGAGGGCCGGATCGCCTTCACCCAGGAGGTTCCGCTGGGAGAGCTGACAGTGCGCTGGCTGGCCGACAGTGTCTCCACGGCCTCCGCGGAGGCCGACAGTGCCTCCACGGCCTCTGCGCAGCCGTCACGGAGCACGGCGGACGGTACGGACGGCGGCTCGCTCGGTGACGTGTACGGCGGTGTGGGCAACGGCCCGGACCGCGCCGCCGGCGCCCCCACCGGCGTCCCCTGGGAGGCCGGCGCCGCCGGGAGCCCCGACGATCCCGGGGACGTCGACGACACCGAGCGAGCCGGGACCGGCGGGCGCCGGAAACGAGGATCACGACGGCGATGACGAGGGAAGCACAATGACCGCGGAGGCGGATCCGGCCACCGGTGGCGAAACCGTGGCGGCCGGCACCCCGGGCGAGCACGAGCCGGACGGGCGGAGCCCGGACGGGCCGGGCTCGGAGGAACCGGGCCCGGGCGGACGGAGCCCCGAGGAACGGGGGCCGGACGGGCCGGGCGCGGACGACGACGCGCCGCGGCCGCCGCTGCCGGCTCTCGTCGAGGCGATCCTGATGGTGGCGGAGAACCCGGTGCCGGTCACCGAGATCGCGGTGAGCCTGGGCGTTCCCGCTACCGAGGTCGAGCGCGTCCTCGTCGAGCTGGCCCTGGGCTACATCGCCGACGGCCGTGGCTTCAGCCTGCGCGACGTCGGCGGCGGCTGGCGTTTCTACACCAGCGAGGCGTGCGCCCCCTGGGTCGAGCGGTTCGTCCTCGCCGGGCAGAGCCCGAAACTGTCCCAGGCGGCGCTGGAGACCCTCGCGGTCGTGGCCTACCAGCAGCCGGTCAGCCGGGGGCGGATCTCGGCGGTGCGTGGGGTGTCCGCCGACGGGGTGATCCGTACCCTGACCGCCCGCCGGCTGGTCGAGGAGACCGGGACCGACCCCGAGACCGGTGCCATCCTGTACCGGACCACCGACTACTTTCTGGAACGGATGGGCCTGCGGCATCTCGACGAGCTGCCGCCGCTGGCCCCGCTGCTGCCCGGTATCGCCGACGTGGACGACATCGAGGGCCTGTGAACGACATCGAGGGCCCGTGAACGGATGCGGACGGAACGTGCGGGCGGGCCGGGGCCCCGATGGCGGATCGAGGGCAGGACCCATGACGGATCGAGGAACCGAAGAGCCGCCACAGGCTCGCGGACGGGACGGAGGCCCATGACGGCCGGTGACGCGAACGCCGAGGGCGTCCGCCTGCAGAAGGTGCTCGCCGCGGCCGGGGTCGGTTCCCGCCGGCACAGTGAGGAGCTGATCGCCGCGGGCCGGGTCCGGGTGGACGGCCGGGTGGTCGAGGCGCAGGGCATGCGGGTCGACCCGCAGACGGCGATCATCGAGGTGGACGGCGAACGGGTCGTCACCCGCTCGGGCCTGGTGCACCTGGCGCTGAACAAGCCTGTCGGGGTGCTCTCGGCGATGTCGGACGACCGCGGCCGGCCGACCGTCGCGGACCTGGTGGCCGACGCCGGCCCGGGGCTGTTCCACGTCGGGCGGCTGGACGCCGACAGCGAGGGCCTGCTGCTGGTGACCAACAACGGGGAGCTGGCCCACCGGCTGTCGCACCCGTCCTTCGAGGTCGCCAAGACCTATCTGGTCGAGGTCGCGGGGCCGGTCGGCCGGGACGTCCCCCGGCGGCTGCGCGAGGGGGTCGAGCTCGCCGACGGCCCGGTGCGCGCGGACGCCGTCCGGACCGTCGGCTCGGCCGGCTCCCGGGTCATGCTTGAGATCACCCTGCACGAGGGGCGCAACCGGGTGGTGCGCCGCCTGATGGACGCCGTCGACCACCCGGTGCGCCGGCTGGTGCGGACCAGGATCGGCCCGGTGCACCTCGGTTCGCTGCCGGCGGGCCGGACCAGGCACCTCTCCCGGGGCGAGGTCGGCGCCCTCTACCGCGAGGTCAGCCTGTAGCGAGGCCGGCGGGACGCGGGAGGAAGGCCCGCGGGGCGCGGGCGGGACACGCGGGACAACCAGCGGCCAACCCGCGGGAAACACCCATGGGCTGCTGACGAACATATGGTGGCTCGGTGAATGTCACGTCCGGCGCATCCCGGCCCGCCGGCCATGGGCCGCCGCCGCGGCGGGTGGGGATCGTCGGGTCCGGGCTGATCGGTACCAGCATCGGGCTGGCGCTGACCGGGCGCGGCGTCGACGTCCTGCTCGCCGACATCGACGCCGAGCAGGTGAAGGTCGCCGAGGTCATGGGCGCCGGCCGGCCCTGGCACGGGGAGACGGTCGAGCACGCGGTGGTCGCCGTCCCCCCGCACGCGGTCGCCGGGGAGCTGCGGCGGCTGCAGCGGGCCGGGATCGCCGGGACCGCCAGCGATGTCGCGAGCGTGAAGGCCAGGCCGATCGTCGAGGCCGTGCAGACGGGCTGCGACCTGTCGACGTGGTGCCCGGCGCATCCGATCGCCGGGCGGGAGCGCGGCGGCGCGGCCTCGGCCCGCGCCGACCTGTTCGCCGAGCGGACGTGGGTGCTCTGCCCACTGCCGCACACCTCGCCGGCCGCGCTGGCGGCCACCGTCGCGGTCGCCCATGCCTGCGGCGCCATACCGGTGCGCACGACGGCGGACCGGCACGACCAGGCCATGGCCGCCCTGTCCCACCTGCCGCAGGTGGTCGCGAGCCTGCTCGCCGCGGCCACCCCCGATCTCGCCGCCGGCGAGCTGGCGCTGGCCGGCCAGGGGTTCCGGGACGTCACCCGGCTGGCCGACAGCGATCCCGGCCTGTGGTCGTCGATCCTGGAGGGCAACCGCGGCCCGGTCGCGGCCCGGGCACGCGGCCTGGCCGGGCGGCTCACCCAGCTCGCCGACGTCCTCGACCAGGGCAGTGAGCAGGAGGTCATGCTGGCCGTCCGCGCGCTCATGGCCGGTGGCAACGCCGGCCGGGCGCTGCTGCCGCGCAAGGCCGGCGCGGTGTCCCGGCCGTGGGCGTGGGCCTGGGTGGGGGTGGTGCTCGCCGACCGGCCCGGCCAGCTCGGTGCCCTGTTCACCGCGATCGGCGACTGGCAGGTCAACGTCGAGGACATCGCCGCGTTCGAGCACAATCTCGACGCCCCGGCCGGCATCGTGGAGCTCGCCGTCGCGCCGGACATCGTCGACTCCCTGCTGGACAGGCTGGCCACGGCCGGCTGGACCGCCTACCGCCGCTCGTGACCGCCGGCTGTCAGCCACGGCGGGATGGCGGGAGGGCCGCCCTGCCCGGGCGCGACGCCGTCCTTCCCGGATGGACGGCCCCGGGTAGCCTGAGCCGGGTTGACCGCATCGGCGCCGGCTCGGGTGAGCATCCGGGCCGGGCCGGTTTCACCGCGTCGGTTGCCGACAGGTTTCTGGTGTAGACGGGTTTGTGGTTGTGGTGCAGATGTCGCGTCCGGACGGAGGAAACGGTGGAACACGACCGCGGTTGGCGTGAGCCGGTGGTTGCGTCGGTGACCGGCGCCCAGGAGGTGTCCGAAGATGCTGAGGGCCGCCGCGCCGGCTCCGCTGAGCCCTGGCGGCCCGACGGGCCCGCGACGGCCACGACAGGTGTGACGGGCGTGACGTCGCCGCAGCGGCTGGTCCGCGACGGGCTCGTCATCGCGGTGGACGGGCCCGGCGGGTCGGGCAAGAGCACGGTCGCCCGGGAGATCGCCCGCCGGCTCGGCCTGCGGTATCTCGACACGGGCGCGATGTACCGGGCGGTGACCCAGCTCGCCCTGGAGAGCCGCATCGACATCGAGGACCACGACGCGGTCGCCGAGCTCGCGGAGCGGGCGGTGCTCACGATCGGTACCAGCCCCGACAATCCGACGATCGCCGTCAACGGCGAGCCCGTGGACGACCTGATCAGGACCAGGGCGGTGACCAACGCGGTGAGCGCGGTGGCCGCGGTGCCCGCCGTCCGCCGGCGCCTGGTCGCCCGCCAGCAGCAGATCATCGCCGAGGCGTCGCCGGTGGGCATCGTGGTGGAGGGCCGCGACATCGGCTCGGTCGTCGCCCCGAACGCCCCCGTCAAGGTGTTCCTGACCGCCTCGACCGAGGTCCGGGCGCTGCGCCGGTCGCACCAGCTGGGCGAGCGCGGCGTCGACGACGTGGCCCGCACCCTCGCCGAACTCGGCCGCCGGGACGCCCTGGACAGCACCCGCGCCGCGGACCCGCTGGCCGTCCCCGACGACGCGATCGTGCTCGATTCGACCGCGCTGTCCGTCCAGGACGTCGTGGACGAGGTCCTACGGCACTGTGAGCAGGCGTCGGCCCGAGCGTCATGACGACGATCGAAGACCCCCGGGACGGCGCGCCGCGAGCCAGTGCGGCCGGCGTTCCCGCGACCAGCTCTCCCGCAACCGGCGGCCCACGGGACGACGCTTCGCGGGATGACGCTTCTACGACCGGCGGTGTGCGGGGTGACGCTCCGAAGGGCGATGCCCCCGCCGGTGCGCAGGGCGGTGTCGCACCGGGTGGTGCTTCGAGCGGCGATGTTCCCGAGACTGATGACGCGCAGGTT
>NZ_CEVIVC010000073.1:8451-9361 GCF_982290645.1 Protofrankia sp. CiP1_Cm_nod4 | reverse complement strand
GTCGGTTCCGTGGCCGGCGTCCCGCGCGGCGGCGGAGGGCCGGGCGGCGGGCGGCCGTCCACGGCGGTGTCCCGGCGGGCGGCGGCGTCCCGGCCGTACAACGACATTCTGCACACGGTGCTCAAACCGCTGTTCCGTCTGATCCTGAACAGGGTCGTCATGCGCCTGACGGCCGAGGGGCTCGACCGGGTCCCGTCCGCCGGCCCGCTGATCTTCGCGGGCAATCACAGCAGCCTGCTCGACGGGCCCCTGGTCGTGATCGAGGCGCCGCGCACGGTCCGCTGCCTGGTGAAGTCCGAGCTGTACACCGGGATCCTCGGCCGGCTGCTGCTGCTGTCCGGGCAGATCCCCGTCGACCGGGGCCGGCCCGACCGGTCCGCGCTGCACACCGCGCTCGACGAGCTCTCCCGCGGCGGCGCGATCGGGGTGTTCCCGGAGGGGACCAGGGGCAGCGGCGAGGTGGAGACCGTCCAGCACGGCATCGCCTACCTGGCCGTCCACGGCCGCTGCCCGATAGTGCCGGTCGCCTGCGTCGACACCGGGCAGGTCCTGCCGAAGGGGGCGCACTGGCCGCGGCGCTCCGTCCACGCCCGGATGGTCTTCGGGCATCCGTTCCAGGTGGAGATCCCGGCCAACCCGCGGTCGCGGCGGGCGCTGGCGGCGGTGGCCGAGGACATCCGGGTCCGGCTCGCCGACCATCTCGCCCAGGCCCGGCTGGCGCCCACGTCCCCGCCCAGTCCGGCCGCGCCGCCCGCCCGGCCGGGATCGCGTCGGTCAGCCGGGGCGGGCCGGCGCCGGCCGCGGCGAGGCGGCCCCGGGCCGACCGGATCCGGCAGGCCGTAGAGATCCACAGAGGTCCGGCTCCGGCAGGACCCAGAAAGTCGCAGAGAGTTACAGAGTCAGAGTTACA
>NZ_CEVIVC010000073.1:3307-7877 GCF_982290645.1 Protofrankia sp. CiP1_Cm_nod4 | reverse complement strand
AGAGACGAGGACGTTGTGGGTGTGGCTTCGCAGGCACCGCGGGACTCCGCCGCGGGCCGGTCCGAGTTCGACGACCGCCAGCCGGTCCTGGCCGTTGTCGGACGCCCCAACGTCGGCAAGTCGACGCTGGTGAACCGGATACTCGGCCGGCGGGCCGCGGTCGTCGAGGACGTCCCCGGCGTGACCCGGGACCGCGTCGCCTACGACGCGACCTGGAACGGCCGCCGTTTCGTGGTGGTCGACACCGGCGGCTGGGAGCCGGACGCGCATGGGCTCGCGGCCCGGGTCGCCGAGCAGGCGCGCGCCGCCCTCGACACCGCCGACGCGGTGCTGTTCGTGGTCGACACCACCGTCGGGGCCACCGACGCGGACGAGGCCGTCGCCCGCGTGCTGCACCGCAGCGGGCTGCCGGTCGTCCTCGCGGCGAACAAGGTCGACGACTCCCGCGGCGAGGCCGACGCCGCCGCGCTGTGGAGCCTCGGCCTCGGCGAGCCGCACCCCGTCTCGTCCCTGCACGGCCGGGGCAGCGGGGACCTGCTCGACGCCGTTCTCGAAGCCCTCCCACCGGCGCCGCGGGAACGTTTCGAGGAGGTCGACGGCCCGCGGCGGGTCGCCCTGCTGGGCAAGCCGAACGTCGGCAAGTCCAGCCTGCTGAACAGGCTGGCCGGCACGCAGCGCTCGCTGGTGCACGACGTCGCCGGCACCACCCGCGACCCGGTCGACGAACTGGTGACGGTCGGCGGGGAGACCTGGAAGTTCGTCGACACCGCGGGCCTGCGCCGCCGGGTGCGGGAGGCCACCGGCGCGGAGTACTACTCGTCGCTGCGCACCGCCGCCGCGCTGGAGGCCGCGGAGGTCGCGATCGTCCTGCTGGACGCCGGCGAGCCGCTCACCGAACAGGACCAGCGAGTGATCACCATGGTGGTCGAGGCCGGCCGGGCCCTGGTGCTGGCGTTCAACAAGTGGGACCTGCTCGACGAGGACCGCCGGCTCACCCTCGAACGGGAGATCGTCCGGGACCTGGGCCGGGTGGCCTGGGCGCCGCGGGTGAACGTCTCGGCGATGACCGGCCGCGCCGTCGACCGGCTGGCCCCGGCGCTGCGGACGTCGCTGGAGTCGTGGGGGACGCGCATCCCCACCGGCCGGCTCAACGCCTGGCTGGGCGAGGTCGTGGCGGCCACCCCGCCGCCGTCGCGCGGCGGCCGGCTGCCCCGGGTGCTGTTCGCGACGCAGGCCGGCGTGCGCCCGCCGCGTTTCGTCATCTTCTCGACGGGTTTCCTGGAGCCGGCCTACCGTCGCTTCCTGGAGCGCAGGCTGCGCGAGGATTTTGGTTTCGCCGGAACGCCGATCGAGATTTCGGTCCGGGTCCGTGAACGGGGTGAGAAACGTCACTGAGCCGCCTGAACGAGACAAAGGAGCACCAACCATGAGATTGGTGACAGGTCGATTCTCTTGATTGCCGGTATCCGTCTGGTTGAGCGGTCCGCTGCACAGTGCCATGCTCGGTGGCAATGGGTGTGGGGCCTGATTCGCCGGGATGGCAGGTCGGCAGCTCGGCAGGTCGCGGGCTTCGGCAATGCCGAGACGAGTATGGATGAGCGAAAGAAAGCCTTCACGAGACGGGGCTGACGTTCCCGCGGCAGTGGCCGGCATAGCGATGGTCGCGCTGGACGCTCGAGGCGTGCTCACCGCGTGGACGGCAGGAGCCGGTCGGCTGCTGGGCTATCGTCCGGACGAGGTGGTGGGACGCGCCGCGGCGGACCTTCTTGCCGTGGACCTTCCGGCGTTGGCGCTACCCGGCATCGAGCGGCGGGAGGAGTGCAACGGCCGAGTGATGCTGCGGCGCCGGGACGGCCGCGCCGTCGAGGTTGACGTCCACGCGGCCCCGACGCACGGTACGCGGGGAAACAGCGGCTGGGTCGTGGTGGCTCTCGAGCCGGGCGAACCAGGTTCGCGCCATGACACGGCGGCGGCGCTCAAGAACTGGGCACTCGACCAGATGCCGATCGTCCTCGGGATCTACGACCGAGAGAAGCGCATGGTGGGAGGCAACGAGGAAGCGCAGCGCGTCATAGCCGCGCGGGAAGAGGCGGTACTTGGACTCCGTCCGGGGGAGATCTTCCCCAGCCTTATCGCCGACCAGGTCGAACAACTGATGACGCAGGTGATCCGCACGGGGGAACGGTCGACTCTGGAAATGGTCACCCCGCTGCCTGGCGAGAGCCATGCGCACGCCTGGTCGGTCTTCCTCTACCCGGTGAAGGATCCCGTAGGCACGGTGCGGGGGGTGTCGACAGCAGCCCTCGACACCACCACGCAGTACCGGGCCAGGCAGCGGCTGGCCGTCGTGAACGCGGCCAGCGTCCGCATCGGAACCACGCTGGACACGGTGCGGACCGCCCAGGAGCTGGCGGACGTGGCCACCGAGCAGTTCGCCGACTTCGTCAGCGTCGACCTGCTCGACTCCGCCGTCGGTGACAACGAGGCGGATCCGCGCCGGGCCACCGCAGGCGTGCTCCTCCGCCGTGCCGCACAGCAGTCCGTGCTGGATGGCTGCCCGGAGTCCGCGGTCGAGCCGGGAAAGACAGAGCGCTACGGCGAGGACTCGCCCATGGCCCGTGCCCTGGTCACCGGCAGGCCGTCGCGGTACGCGATCGACAACCCCGACATTCAGGCGTGGTTGGAGCATGACACGGCGCGTGCACGCAGTGCCCCCGCGTACGGGATCCATTCCCTCATCGTGGTACCGCTGCTCGCCCGCGGGACGACCCTCGGGCTCGCGGTGTTCCTGCGGCACCGCACCCCCGACCTGTTCGACACCGATGACCTGCTTCTCGCCGAGGAGATCACGGCCAGAGCGGCCCTGTGCATCGACAACGCCCGCCGCTACACCCACGAGCGCAACACCGTGCTGGCCCTGCAGCGGAGCATGTTGCCGCAGCGCACGTCCCCGCATGTGGCGGTGGCGGTAGCCTCCCGCCATCCGTCGGTCGCCTCCCGCCATCCGTCGGCCGGCTCCGGCTCCGGGGCCGGTGTGGGCGGTGACTGGTTCGACGTCGTCCCGCTGTCCGGAGGCAGGGTTGCCCTCGTGGTGGGCAACGTGGTCGGGCACGGCATCCAGGCGTTGGCCACCATGGGACGCCTGCGCCTGGCGGTCCGCACCCTCGCCGATATGGACATGCCGCCCGACGAGCTGCTCACGCATCTCGACGACCTCGTCCTGCGTCTGGCCGACCGAGCCGACCGGGAAGAAGACCCAGGAGCCGAGGAGATGCAGACAGCAGCGGCCGGGGAGATCGGCGCCACCTGCCTGTATGCGGTCTACGACCCGCTCTTCCGCCGCTGCACGCTCGCTCGTGCCGGCCACCCCGTGTCCGCCGTCGTCGCCCCGGACGGCACGGTTGACTTCCCCGAACTGCCCGCCGGCCCCCCGCTGGGCCTCGGTGGCCTGCCCTTCGAGTCCGTCGAGCTGGAGCTGCCCGACGGCAGCCTGATCGCCCTGTTCACCAACGGTCTGATCGAGTCCGGCGAATCCGGTGCCGACGCCGGATTCGACCGGCTGAGCCGTGCCCTGACCGCCAGCGGCGGCACGTCCTCCCTGGAGCAGATCTGCGACAACGTGCTGGATGCGCTGCTGCCCGGCGGTGTCCCCTCCGACGACGTCGCCGTACTCCTCGCCCGTACCCAGGGCATGGACGCCTCCCAGGTCGCCATCTGGGACCTGCCCGCGGACCCGGCGGTGGTGGCCCAGGCCCGTCAGATGGCCACCGACCAGCTCGCCGCCTGGGGGCTGGAGGAGGCCTCCTTCGTCACCGAGCTCGTGGTCAGCGAACTGGTCACCAACGCCATCCGCCACGCCGTCGCGCCCATCCAGCTCCGGCTGATCCACGAGAGGAGTCTCATCTGCGAGGTCTCCGATGCCAGCAGCACCGCACCTCACCTGCGCCGCGCCCGCGTCTTCGACGAGGGCGGCCGCGGCCTGCTCCTCGTCGCCCAGCTCACCCAACGGTGGGGCACCCGCCACACCCCACACGGCAAAATCATCTGGGCCGAGCAGCCATTCCCGACCGGCCACTGACCGCTCCCGACGGGCCGCCGCCGGTCGAGGAGGGACTGTCCGGCGCAGCAGGCTCGCAGGCGGTAATGCGCGCTCCGCCTCCACGGTGAGGCGACGCACTGCTATGGCTGACCGCCGACCACCACCAAGGCGTATGTCCAGGGTAGGGCTGACCGGCGATCGGTCCCCAGATGGTCCCAACGCCCGCCCGGGTTGATCGACTGACCTGGCACCATGGAGACGCGAAAAAGACTGTTGACCAGGACCTATAGCCCTGTTCAGCAGCCTCGCTCCAGCGTCGGGACGACAGGATTTGAACCTGCGACCCCCAGACCCCCAGTCTGGTGCGCTACCAAGCTGCGCCACGTCCCGTACGTCGACCACGTTACCTTATGATCCCGCCGGCGTGGCAGGCACCCCGGCCGGTCGTCGCGGATGCCCTCCGCCGGCCGTCCGCCATGTCGGGGAAGCATGGGCCGTCGGTCCCGCCGCTGGTGAAGGCCGGCACCGACC
>NZ_CEVIVC010000073.1:0-3096 GCF_982290645.1 Protofrankia sp. CiP1_Cm_nod4 | reverse complement strand
GCTGGTTACTGCGTTGCGCGGTTCCTGCGGCGAGCGGCAAGGCCGGTGCCGAGCATCGCGGCACCGAGCCCGGCGCCGGCGACGGGAGCGATCGGGAACGACGGCGCCATACCGCCGCCACCCGCGTGCACGCCACCCTGCGGGACCGGCTCGGAGGACGGCTTCTGGGTGGCCGACTGGCCCTGCTGCTGTCCGGAGGACTGCCCCTGCTGGCCCTGCTGCTGCCCGGAAGGCTGGCCCTGCTGCTGGCCGGAAGGCTGGCCCTGCTGCTGGCCCTGCTGCTGGCCGGAGGACTGGCCCTGCTGGCCCTGCTGCTGGCCGGAAGGCTGGCCCTGCTGCTGGCCGGACTGGCCCGGCCACTGGCCCGACGAACCGCCGGGTGCCGTTCCCTGGCCTCCCTGGCCGCCGGCTGCTCCCTGGCCGCCGGACCCCCCCGATGACTGGGACGAGGTCGCGCCGGGCCAGCCGCCTCCGGACTGCGCGGACTGGCCACCCGCCTGCTCGGGAGGCCGCGGGATCGGCCACTGGGTCGGCAGCTGGATGGGCAGCTGGGGCCATCCGGCCGTCTCACCGCCGCTCCCGGGCTGCCCGCCATTCTGCTGCTGGGTGGCCGCGGGCGGTGTCGACGAAGAGCCGGAATCCGACGGCCCGTCCGCGAACGCGGCTGTGGGGCCGAACCCCACGAAGAGCCCGGTGACGGCCGACATGGCCAGCATCACCACGCCCCGGCCGATTTTGTGCGTCATGACCTTTCCTCTTCTCTCGTACTGCGGCGGTATTGTTACCGCGGGCTACACCATAGCCATCTGATGTCCATGGGAAGGCGTGGAACACGATATGACCACGACGGGGCCGAAGATTGTCCGGCCGGCTCGATGGCTGGTTCTGATCGGAATTCTCCTGATCGGGGTGAGTGGTCAGAAGTTTGTTTCGTCCGAATATGGGAAACTGGTCGGGGTACCCGATGTGACGGCCGCTACGGGGAGCGCGGGACCCGACGCGAGGCTGGTGCCAGCGCCTGCGGCACCGCGGGATCCGGCTGGCGGCGAGTGGCGGCAGAACAGCCCACCGACTTTTCTGCGTATTCCGGAAGTGGGCATTTCCGCGCCGGTCGGGCCGGTCGGTCTCAACACGGACGGGACCCTCGAGGTGCCGACATCCTGGACCGACGTCGGCTGGTACGAATATGGGCCGCGGCCCGGCGACGTCGGCGCGTCCGTACTTGTCGGGCATTATGACTCGACGACCGGGCCGGCGGTCTTCTACCGTCTCGACAGGCTCAGGAAATCGGACACGATCGAGGTGAGCCGTGCGGACGGGACGGTCGTGCGGTTCACGGTCGACCGTATTCAGGATGTCGCGAAGGATGCGTTTCCGGCGGCGGAGGTCTATGGCCGGTCCGATCGTCCGGAACTACGGCTGATCACCTGTGGTGGTGCTTTCGACAAGAAAACCCACCATTATCTGAAGAACGTGATCGTGTACGCGCACGCCGTCGCCGGCCCGGCGTAGGCGGCCGCTGCCCGGCGGCTCGGCGGATGCCGACGAGCGGGACGTACCGCGTCGCCTCCCGTACCGGATAGCCGGATATGATCTTCGTGCGGTGATGGACGGGTGTTTGCGCCGGCGGGTGCCGGCGGTACGGAAGCGAGTGCGCCGGCTGCCGCGGTGGCAGCGGTCGCGCGGTGCGGGGAGCGGGAGCCCGGGGCCGCGCTGCCGGGCGACGGGCACATGACATCAGCGTGTACGCTGCGTGAAGAGATGTATGCCATCTCTAGCGCTACCCTTCGCTGAGACAGGCGATCTCGGGGAGGGACCATGAACGTCTCGGTGTCACCGATTGTCCGCGCGGTTGCCGCGATCCGTGCGCCCGGTGCGATCGGAGTGCCCGGTGCGATCGGTGTGACCAGCGCGGACGGGGTGCCCGGGCATGCGCTCCCGCGCCGTCACGGGCGGGGCGCGGGGAAGGGCCCGTCCTCCCCACGGAGCGGGATCCGCCGCCCGCGGCACCGCGGGCGTGGGCGTGGGCGTGGGCCGACGTCACACGATGACCGGCGACGGGCTGCTGTCCGCCCGCGGGGCCACGGGCGCGGGCCGGCGTCCCCGATGTCTCGGACGTCCCCGATGTCTCGGACGTCTCGGACGTCCCGGACGTTCTTGAGGTCGCGGCTGGGCCTGCCGGCGGCGATACTCGTGGCGGCCCTGCTGGCCCTCACCGGATGCTCGGGTACGGACGAGGGGACAGTGCGCGCGCAGGCGTCACCGTCCGCGTCACCGTCCGTGGGAGCAGCCGGCGGCTCGCCCGGGACGACGGAACAGCGGAGCAGCGGGCAGTCCGGCAGCGGGCAGTCCGGCGCCGGCCAGGGAGCGGCGACGCCGGGTGCCACCGCGGGCGCGGCGGCCTTCCCGTACCAGCCGTTGTGGCCCTTTGCCAGCGCCGCGGACGCGCGGGCGTGGCAGACGGGCGGCGGCTCGGACGGGCACCAGCCATGGCACCTCGACCCGGCGGCCACCGCGTTGGCCTTCGCCCGTGGCTTCCTCGGCTTCACCGACATCGACCGGACGCTGGCCAGCACGGTGACCGGTGACGACGCCCGGGTGCAGGTCGGCTACGCCACCGAGGGTGGGCGTACCGGTGTCGCGGCCGTCGTCCATCTCGTGCGGTTCGGTTCCGGCAGCGGCGCGCCGTGGGAGGTCGTCGGTACCGACGACACCACCTTCTCGCTCACCCAGCCGGTCTACGGGGCGACCGTGTCGACGCCGCTGGCGGTCGGCGGCCAGATCACCGGTGTCGACGAGAGTATCCGCGTGCAGGTGCGGCCGGCAGGGGGTCCCAACGGCGGCCAGGTCGTCGGGGAGTACTGCTGCCTGCCCGCGGGCGGGCAGAACTCACCCTGGCGGGCGGCGGTGACGATCGACGCCCAGCCGGGCCAGGGCCTGGTCGTGGCCGCGTCCACGGGTGGCCACCTGCACGGGGTGGAGCGCTTCACCGTCACCGGCGTCCGCTACAAAGGCAAGTAGACGTATCCCATTACGGAAAGTAACAAAATAGGACGGATCATCATCCGGCTCCGGTCGTCCCGACCGACCCCCGAC
>NZ_CEVIVC010000072.1:14081-24998 GCF_982290645.1 Protofrankia sp. CiP1_Cm_nod4 | reverse complement strand
CCGGTGCCCGAGGCGGTCCGTGAGCGGATCATGGCCTGCGCCGACCTGGCCCAGCTGGATGTCTGGCTACGCCGCGTGGGCACCGCGACCACCATCGACGACGTCATCCACGACTGACGATCCTCGCTTGCCGGCGGTACGAAGGTACGGCTGAGTGATATAGCGTGGGGCTGACCAGGGCTTTCCTTGGGAAAGCTGGTTATCGAGGGGATCAGGGAAGGTCGCTGTTGCCGCCCAGATTATCGATCATGCGGCGCAGGACGTTGAGTGCCGTCACGTAGTCGGCCGTTGCGATGCCTTCGTGCGTCTGTCCGTGAGCGCGCGCGGTGCGCTCCCTGGCGCGCAGCAGCCCAGCCTCCCCAACTCTGGTCAGCGCCAGTGAGCGCGTCAAGGCGTCCTCCGTCATCCATCCTCGGGTGATCAGATCGTCGAAGACGTCGTCGAAATCGATTCCGAGATCGTCGAACGGGGCCAGTCGCTCGACGAGCTTCGCCCGGCTCCACGCGCCGGGGGCACCGGCGACATGGTTGAGCGTCCACCAGTGCGGCTGGGTGAGATCTTCCGTGGCCAGCTCCGTACGGATGCGCCCGACCACCGCGCGGTACGCCTCACCGCTCCAGTAGCCGATGGGCTGGGAGGCAAGCTCCCGCTCGGAATACTCCTTCATGATCATAAAAATCCCCTCTCCGATCCGCCGGAAAAACATGATCATGCTGGGAGTTCAACCGCGGTCGAGGTCAAGGCATCCCCGCGACGCGGAACATCATCCGGACAGGCCTGCCGGGCCAGGGTTCGGCGGACGGTGGACGGCGGGGGTACCGGCGGCTCTTGGCATCTCCTTCAGTTGCTAATGTTTGCAATTGGTAAGGTCGGCGTGCCGTACGTGAGGCCGTGTCTGCATGCGGGGGAGACGCGGCCCACGGGGTGACTGCGGCCCGACGGACGCACCATCCACCGACGGCATGACCATGGCGGCGCGAAGCGTGTTGACACAGGTCATGGCGACACGGGTCGCGGACGCAGATCACAACGGTGTGGACCGCGGCAGCACCGATCGTGCCGTGGCAGCACGGCGCGTGACGGTGTGGATCGCGGCGTCGTCGGTTGCTCCGAAACAGCACGTACAGCACCCGACGCAACGTCTGGTCACCTTCCGCTCACCAGGAAGGACGTCGTCACCGAACATCAGGAGCATGTGGTGAATCTGCTGCGTAAGATCCGCGACACCGGGCGGGTGGCCGAACAGGCCCCGCCGGCGCCGCGGGCGGAGTGCCCACCGGCGGCCCGCGGGCTCGCCGGCTCGGTACAGGTGCGATGCGTCGATGCCGGGTCCTGCAACGGGTGCGAGATCGAGATTGCCGCCGCGTTCGGCCCGGTGTACGACGCCGAGCGGTACGGGGCGCGCGTGGTGGCGTCACCCCGGCACGCGGACGTGCTGCTGGTCACTGGGCCGGTGACGCGCAACATGGCCGAGCCGCTGCGCCGCACGGTGGAGGCGACACCACGGCCCCGGCTGGTGATAGCGGTGGGTGACTGCGCGCTGAACTGCGGGGAGTTCGCCGGCGGCTACGGCGTGCAGGGCTCGGTGGCCGACGTGGTGCCAGTGGACCTGCAGGTGCCGGGCTGCCCGCCGGAGCCGGACGCGATCGTGGCCGCGCTACGCACCGTGACTCGCCAGTGAGCGGTCTGGTCGGGCCGGCACTGGCCACCGCCACCGGGCTGGCCGGCGTCGGGGCGGTGGCCGGGGCGTTCACCCCCGAGCGGGTGCGGCCGGCTCTGGTGGGGGTGTGCACCGCCGGGGTCGGCGTGGCCGGGCTCACCGCCGGGCTCGCGGCGCTCGCCGGTGGCGGCGGCACCAGCGGCGGTGGCGCGCCGTGGTCGGCGAGCCTGCCCGGCCTGCTGCCGCTGGCCGGGGTGCATCTGACGGTGGACGCCCTTTCGGGGCTGTTCATGGCCGTCTCCGGCGCGGTGGTGGCGCCGGTGGCGCTCTACGGGATCGGTTACACCGGGCACGGGGTGTCCGCCCGCGGGGTGCAGGCGGTGTTACCCGTCTTCGCGGCCACGCTGCTGCTGGTGCCGGCGGCGTCCAGCGTGTCGTCCTTCCTGCTGCTGTGGGAGCTGATGGCGGTCACCTCGCTGCTGCTGGTGCTGGCCGAGCACCGGTCGCGGGCCGCGGTGCGCGACGCCGGGGTGTGGTACGCGGTGATGACGCATCTGGGCCTGGTGGCGCTCCTGATCGCCCTGGCGCTGTTCGCGGCCCGCGCCGGCGGTGAGACGTTCACTGCGCTGCGCGCGGGCGCGGGCGAGGTGCCGCCGGCCGTCCGTAGCACGGTCTTCGTGCTGGCGGTTGCCGCGTTCGCGTCCAAGGCGGGCACGGTCCCGCTGCACGCCTGGCTGCCGCGGGCGCATCCGCAGGCGCCCAGCCACGTCTCGGCGCTGATGAGCGCGGCCATGGTGAACCTGGGCGTCTACGGGGTGATCCGCGTCGGGTTCGACCTGCTCGGGGGCGGGCCGCGCTGGTGGTGGCTGGTGCTGCTGGCCGCCGGGGCGGTCTCGGCGGTGTACGGGATGTTGCAGGCGGCGATGGCCACCGACGTCAAACAGCTGCTGGCGTACTCGACGAGCGAGAACATGGGCCTGGTCCTGATCGGCGCCGGTGCGGCGGGGATGTTCGCCGCCGCCGGGGAACGGCCCCTCGCCGCCCTGGCGCTCGCCGCCGCGTTACTGCACGTGGTCAACCATGCCGCGTTCAAGGCGCTGCTGTTCTGCGCGGCCGGGTCGGTGCTGCGGGCCACCGGCGTGCGTGACCTGGACGCGCTGGGCGGGCTGCGGGCCCGGATGCCGGTGACGGCCGGGCTGTTCGCGGTGGGTGCGCTGGGGGCGGTGGCGCTGCCGCCGGGCAACGGGTTCGTCAGCGAGTGGCTGCTGCTGGAGTCGCTCGTGCACGGGCTGGGGGTGCCGGGGACGGCCAGCGCGGTGGCGCTGCCGCTGGCGGTCGCCGCCATCGCGCTGTCCGCGGGGCTGGCCGCCGCCACCTTCGTCAAGGCGCTCGGGGTGGGGTTCTTCGCCCGCCCCCGCGGCGCCGAGGCCGCCTCGGCGCGGGAGAGCCCCCCGGTCATGCTCGCCGGGATGGGGCTGCTCGCCGCCGGCTGCGCCGCCCTGGCGCTGGTCCCGGGGACACTGGCCGGCGGCCTGTCCGACGCGGTCGCGGCGACCGGTGTGACCGGGCCCGTCGGGCCAGCCGGGGCGGCCGGCCCCGGCCCGGCCGGGGCGGACGTCGGGCGGGCGCTGCCCGGCGGCGGGGTGGACGTCCGGCTGGACCGGCTTGCCACGACGCTGTCGCCGTTGTGGGTGGCGGCGGCGCTGGCGGCCGCGATACTCGCCGTGGCGACGGCGACGCGCCTGCTTACGCGCCACCCCCGTCGTGTCGGGGCCGAGCTGTGGGACTGCGGCGGCGGCGCGCCGAGCGCCCGCATGCAGTACACGGCCACCTCGTTCGCCGAACCGTTACAGCGTGTGTTCGACGACGTGCTCGCGCCCGAGCAGGACGTCGACGTCACCCCGACCCGTGAATCGGCCTACCTGGTCGAACGGGTCCGCTTCCAGCGGAGGATCCCGGACCGGATCGAGTACCGCCTGTACCGGCCGGTGCTGGCGGCGCTGGCCGGGGCGGGTGTGTCCGCACGGAAGCTGGCCAACGGCAGTGTGCACCGCTACCTCGGCTACGGGTTCTGCGGGCTGGTCGCCGTCCTGCTGGTGCTGGCGGTGACCCGGTGAGCGCGGTCGGGACGGTGGCGGTACTCGCCCAGATCGTCGTCGTGGTTGCCGGGGCGCCGCTGCTGACCGGGCTGATGCGGCAGGTGCGGGCCCGGATGGAGGGACGCGCCGGCGCCGGCGTCGGACAGCCATGGCGGGACCTGCGCAAACTGCTGCGCAAGCAGCCCATCACCCCGGTGGGCACCGGCCCGGCCTTCCGGCTGGCGCCGCTGCTGCTGGTCGCCACCACCCTCGTGGTCGCCGCGCTGGTGCCGCTGGCGTCCACCGCCACCCCGGTGCGTGACAGCGCGGACCTGCTCGTCGTGGTGACGCTGCTGGCGCTGGGCACGGTGATCCTGGCGCTGGCCGGCCTGGACACCGGGACCGCCTTCGGGGGCATGGGCGCGTCCCGTGAGATGACCGTGGTCGCGCTGGTGGAGCCGACCATCCTGCTGTCGGTGGTCGCGCTGTCGATCCCGGCCGGGTCGACCAACCTGCCCACCATCGTCGCGCACGGCGTCCACGACCCGGCCCGGCTGGCCTCCCCCGCCAGCCTGCTGGCCGGTGTCGCCCTGGCCGTGGTCACCCTCGCCGAGACCGGCCGGCTGCCGGTGGACAACCCGTCCACGCACCTGGAACTGACGATGATCCACGAGGCGATGATCCTGGAGTACGCCGGCCCGGATCTCGCCCTGATCGAGCTCGGCGCCCAGATGCGGCTGACGGTGCTGCTGGGCCTGCTCACCAGCCTGTTCGTCCCCTGGGGGATCGCCACCGGCACTGCGGCGGCGGCCCTGCCGCTGGCGCTGGCGCTCTTCGCCGGGAAGGTCGCCCTGCTCGGCGCCGGGCTGGCCGCGGCCGAGGTGTTCTGGGCGAAGATGCGCCTGTTCAAGGTGCCCGAGCTGCTCACCGGCTCCTTCCTGCTCGCGCTGCTCGCCGTCGGCGCCTCGTTCTTCCTACCCGGAAACTGAGCCCGCCCATGATCCTGTCTCGCCGCCCCGCACCTCGCCGCCCCGCACAGGGTGGGCCACGATGAGCACCGGTACGTACACCCAGCTGCTCGACCTGGCCTGCGGGGTGTTCCTGCTTGCCGCCGTGCTGGTGCTGTGGCGCCGCGAACTGACCGCGTTCGTGCGCCTGTTCGCCGTCCAGGGGGTGGCGCTGGCCGCCATCGCCGCCCTGTCCGGCATCCACGAGCACCGGTTCGAGTTGCTGGCCGTGGCCGTCGGCATCCTGGTGCTGCGCGCCGGGGTGCTGCCGTACCTGATGCGGCGGGTGCTGGCCACCAGCGGGGAGACCCGGGAGACCGAGCCGCTGGTCAACGTGGCGGCCTCGCTGCTGACCGCCGCGGCGCTGACCCTGCTCGCCTACGCCGCGGCCCGCCCGCTGGTGGAGCTGGCGCCCAGCCCGGCGACCCGGGCGCTGCCGGTCGGCCTGGCCGTGGTCCTCATCGGCTTCTTCACCCTGGTCACCCGGCGCCGCGCACTCGCCCAGGCGGTCGGGTTCCTGCTGCTGGACAACGGCATCACCGCCGTGGCCTTCCTGGCCACCTCCGGCGTGCCGCCCATCGTCGAACTCGGGGTCTCCTTCGACGTGCTGCTCGCCGTCCTGGTCCTGCAGATCCTCACGACCCGGATACACGCCACCTTCGGCGGGACCGACATCGACGACCTGCGGGAGCTGCACGACTGATGACCTTCGCCGCCGCAACATCCGCCGCCGCAACGTCCGCCGCCTTGGCACCCGCCGCCGCAACGTCCGCGTCCGCCGCCTCGGCCTTCGCCGCCGCGGCACCCGCCGGCACGACGTCCGTCGCCGCCACGCTGCTGCTGACCGCCCCGGTCGCGGCCGCGCTGGCCACCGCGGCCGGCTACGCCGTGCTCGGCTGGCGGCCGGCCACCGCCTGGGCGGGTCTTGTCTCCCCCGCCACGATCCTGGGCTGCGCGGTCGTGCTGGCCGTCCGCGTCCCCGGGCACGGGCCGGTCACCGGCTACGGCGGGCTGGCCCGCGCCGACGCCCTGTCCGCGTGGATCCTGCTGGTCATCGGCGCGGTCGCGGTCCTCGCCTGCGCGGCCAGCCCCGCCTACCTGGCGGCGGAGAACGCCGCCGGGCACACCGACGCCCGCGGCGCGCGCCGCTACGGCATCCTGGTGCACGCCTTCCTGGCCGCGATGGCCGTCGCCGTCCTGGTGGCCAACCTCGGCGTGCTGTGGGTGGCGATCGAGGCCACCACCATCGTCACCGCCTTCCTCGTCGGCCACCGGCGGACCCGCGCCTCGGTCGAGGCCGCCTGGAAGTACGTCGTCATCTGCTCCGCCGGGATCGCCCTGGCCTTCCTGGGCACCATCCTGATCTACTACGCTGCCCGGCAGGCCGGCATCTCGGAAGCCTCCGCCCTGGACTGGCCGGTGCTCGTCGCCCGGGCGCACGAGCTGGATCCGGACGTCACCCGGATGGGTATCGCCCTGGTCATCCTGGGGTTCGGCGCCAAGGCCGGGCTGGTGCCGCTGCACGCCTGGCTGCCCGACGCGCACAGCCAGGCCCCGGCGCCGGTGTCGGCGCTGATGTCCGGGGTGCTGCTGGCGGTGTCCTTCACCGCGATCCTGCGCTACAAGGTGATCGCGGACGTGGCACTGGGCCCCGGGTTCGCCCGCACCCTGCTCGCCGGCGCCGCCGTGCTCACCCTCGCGCTGGCCGCCGCCCTGCTGCTCGGCCAACGTGACTACAAGCGCATGCTCGCCTACTCCAGCATGGAACACATGAGCCTGATCGCGCTCGGCGCCGCCACCGGCACCCGGCTGGCGATCTCCGCGGTGCTGCTGCACATCGCCGGCCACGGGCTGGCCAAGAGCGTCGCGTTCTGCTCCAGCGGGCACATCCTGCACCTGCGGCACACCACCCGCATCGGCCGGGTCCGCGGGCTGCTGAGCCAGGCGCCGGTCCTCGCCGCCGCGTTCGGCCTGGCCGTGCTGGCGCTGCTCGGCTTCCCGCCGTTCAGCCTGTTCGCCTCCGAACTGGCCATCGCCCGCGCCGGTTTCACCGGGCCCGCGGGGCTGGGCTGGGCGACCGCCGCCGCGTTGGTGCTGGTGCTGGCCGCGTTCGCGGCGATGACCGCCCGCACCGCCCACATGCTGCTGGGCCCCGCCCCCGGCCAGAACGGCGGCGCCGCCGCCACGCTGGTCCAGAAAGACACGCCGGTCCAGAAGGACGGTGCTGCCGTCGCCGTGCCGGTACATGACGGCGGCACCACGACCGCCATGCCGGACCAGGATGCCGCCACCGCCATGCCGGCCCGGCACGGCGGTGGCATCGCCGCCGCGCCCGTTCAGGACGGCGGCACCGCTGTCACCGTGCCGGTGCGGTTCGGTGCCGCGGTGTGGGTGCCGCTGGCCGTCGGGCTGGCGGCCTGCGCCGCCCTGGGCGTCAGCGACGTCCCCCTGAGCAGCCTGCTGTCCACCGCCGCCGCGATCACCGGAGGGCCCTGACACCCATGCGTCCCGACCCGACCTCCCGCCCCGGCTCCGGTCCCGACCGGCCGCGCACCGGTCACAGCGGCCATACCTCCTGTGACGGCCACACCACTCGGACCATGATCGACACTGGGATCGCCGAACTGCCCCGGCGGGTCCGCGAGATGCTGGCCGACGGCCACCGCCTCGCCCTGGCCGCGGCCCACCACGACGGCGCCGACGCCCCGGGCGGCCCGGCCATCCGGGTGGTGTACCTGTTCGTCAAGGGCCCGCCCGACTCCCGCGTCGAACTGCACGTCCGCCTCGACCCGGACACCCCGGCGCTGCCGAGCCTCGCCCACCTGTCCTTCCCCGCCGGCCGGTTCGAGCGCGAGATGCGTGACCTGCACGGCATCGTCCCGCTGAACCATCCGCTGCCCCGCCGGCTGGTGCGCCACCCGCACTGGCCCCGCGGCTGGTATCCGATGCGGCCCGACGCCGGCCCGCCGCCGCCGTTCGCCGAGCCCGAGGGCCCCTTCCCGTTCCTGACCGTCGAGGGCGACGGCGTCTACGAGATCCCGGTCGGGCCCGTGCACGCCGGACTGATCGAGCCCGGCCACTTCCGCTTCTCCGTCGTCGGCGAGACCATCCTCAAGCTCAAGGCCCGGCTGTGGTTCGTCCACAAGGGCATCGAGAAGCTCTTCGAGCGGCGGGACGTGGCGCGGGGGCTGCCGCTGGCCGAACGGATCAGCGGGGACACCGCCGTCGGCCACGCGCTGGCCTACTGCCTCGCCGTCGAGGAGGCCACCGCCACCGCCGTCCCCGAGCCGGCCCGGCGCGCCCGGGCGCTCCTGCTCGAGCTCGAACGGCTGCACAACCACGTCGCCGACCTCGGCGCGCTGTGCAACGACGTCGGTCACGGCATCCTCAACGCCCAGGCCCAGCGCGTCCGCGAACAGCTGCTGCGCCTCAACCAGGAGGTCACCGGGCACCGGCTGCTGCGCGGGGGTGTCGTCCCCGGCGGCGCCGCCGTCCGCGCCCTGCCGGATCCGGCCCGCATGCGCGCGATCGGCGACGACATCCGCGACATCGTCGCCCTCGCCCTCGGCCACAGCACCGTACGTGACCGTTTCGCCGGCGCCGCCCGCCTCGACGGCCGCGCCGCCCGCGACCTGGGCTGCCTGGGCTACGTCGCCCGGGCCAGCGGCGTACGGGTGGACGCCCGGCAGGCCCATCCGTTCCTCGACTACGGCGATGCCCTCACCGTCCCCGTGCACACCAGCGGGGACGTGCTGGCCCGCTTCCTCATCCGGGCGGAGGAGATCGACGTCTCCCTGGCCCTCGTCGAGACGCTCGCCGCCGGCCTGACCTCCGGCGTCACGCGCGCCGAGCTCGCTCCCGGGCCCGCGTCCAGGTCCGCCCACGGTCTCGGACCCGGGCCGGCGTCCGCTCCCGGGCCCGCGTCCGGGGCCGGCCGGGACGACCTCCCCGGCCGGCCTGGTCCGCTCCTGAAGCCCGGTTCGGACGCGGATCCAGGCTCGGGCCTGGGCCCCACCGGCCGGCTCCCCGGCCCCGGTGCGGGTGTGGGCCCGGGCGGTCCGGACGTGGGCCCGGGCGTAGGTGCCGGTTCGGGGACGGGCATCGCCTCGGGCGTGGGCATCGTCGAGGGCTGGCGCGGCACCATCACCACCCGTGTCGAGCTCGCACCCGACCGTACCCTGGCCCGGGTGAAGGTCGTCGACCCGTCCTTCTTCAACTGGCCCGCCCTGCCCATCGCCCTGGCGGACACCATCGTCCCCGACTTCCCCCTGACCAATAAAAGCTTCAACCTCTCCTACGCCGGCAACGACCTGTGACCGTGGGCCGCCGTCCGAAGGCCGCTCAAGCGGTCGCGCAACGGACAGCGGCCTTCAAGCGTTTCCGCAGGCCACGAACCCCATCCGGAAAAACACCGACCAAGATCCACCGTATCCCGAAACGGGATACGGAAACAAAAGCGATCATGTTAACGAGTGTGTAAGTGGCTGCTCCAGCAGCCACTTACACACTCGTTCCGGGTGAGGCGCAGATTTCCGCAGGATTGAACGCTAAGAATTGATCTTGTCTGTCTCGGTGCCCGGGTCAGAAGTCGCCGGGAGGAGTTCGACGGCGCGGCGGCGGTGGGGCGATCTTGACGCGGGGTGATGTCGGTTCGTGGGCCTGTCCTCGCCCCTGGGCCGGCCGGGGTTGCCCGGCTCTCGCCGACATGCCGTAACCGGGTGACCGCAGACAGGAAAAATATCACCATTGGTGTCGTGGCTGACAACAACCGAGATATGTGGTCCGCAGGCCGCCTGCGTGGCCTCGCCGTCCTGATCCTGGCAGTGTCAGTGGTCATCGGCGTCGTGGTGGGGCTTACGAAAGGCGCCCAGGCGGGCGCGAGGTGCGCCACCGTTGTAGGAATAGGCGCAATCGTCTTGTTCGCTGTCGCTGATCATCGACGGGGATGAGACGACGCACCATAGTCATGATCATGCGTCCGGATCGGCGGTGGGATCCCTGTACTCCTGTGGTATGGGGGTCTCCGGCCCTTCGCTCTTGAGATCATCGTCGGTGGGTGGCCGCGGTGTCGCTGGTCGTTGAAGGCGTCCAGGGAGCAGCCGGTTGATCATGGCGGGTTGGCTGTCTGGCCGTCGGACCGGCTGCTTCGGATATGCGACGGTCGTTGCCTTGGGTGTGCGCTGTGCACTATCGGGGTCCTCGTTGCCGCCCAGGCTGGTGGATGGATGAGCCGTTCGGGTTGGGGGTTGCTGTACGGCTGGTGGGACGTGCGGAGGGGGCATCTGGGTTCGCAGGTAGAGGACGGCCGCGATGAGAACGGCTGCGCTGATGAGCTGACGCAGGTTGAGGGATTGACCGAGCCAGAGCCATGCGAGGACGACACCGAAGACGGGTTCGAGAGCGGTGGCGGCGGAGGCCGCCTGCGAACCCGCCCGGGCGACACCCCACGAGAACAGGACGAAAGGTACGAGGGTGCCGAGAATGCCGACGAGCAGGACGTTGGGGAGATGGCGGGTGTCGGTGAGGATGCGTGGCCAGCCCTGCGGGGCCTGGATGATCACCCAGGCGAGTGCGGAGACGGCGAAGGCTCGGGCCATGGAGGCAGCCGCGCCGTAGGCACGGCTGGAGCTTTCGCCGAGGACAGAGAACGACGCGACGGCGACCGCGGTCAGCAGGCCGTAGGCGAGACCGGTCAGACTGATCCGGCCGGTTCCGGCGGCCGGAAGGTCGGCGACGAACGCTACCCCGAGGATCATGATGGCCAGCGCGATGGGCACCGTCGCCGATGGCCGCTTGTGCTGGGCCAGCAGCGTCCACAGAACGACGAGGGCGGGAGCGATGTTCTGCAGCACGATCGCCACGGCGACAGGTAGGCGCGCGATGGCCAGGAACAGGGCGGCGTTGGCGGTGCCGACGGCCAGTCCGAACACGAGGGTGTGTCTAAACCGCGGGGGGTTCTCGCTGGTGGGGGTCCGATCGCCGGCGCGGGCGTGCCAGAGGTAGCTGAACAGGCCAAGTCCCACGGCGGTGATGTAGGTGCGTGCTTCCACCAGCTCGAGGGGCGCGACTCCGGCGCGGAACAGTTTGCCGGCGACGGTGGCGCCGAACGCCCACAGAACGGTCGCCGCGGTGACAGCGAGAAACCCGACCTGGCGCTGGGAGCGGCCGGCCC